>JBBRGJ010000001.1:0-81700 GCA_038240835.1 Bacteroidales bacterium
TCGTGATAGTTTGCATAATCAAATCGAGCTCCTAATTGAAGGCGCAACTTTGAATTTAACAACGCCCATTCATCCTGAATGTATGCTGCCATAAAATCCATTTTCCCTTGGTTAATTACTTTGTCCGAAGATGAATAGTAAACATCCGCAGCATCTACACTGCCCTGTTTTAGGTCGAATCCAAAGGTTAGTTTATTGTTCTCTGTGAGATTGTAATTATAGTTGCCGAGTAGACCAAAATCACGTCGAAGTGAATTTACATGATACAATTGGTAACTTTGGTCTTTTAAACTTTCGTTGATTTTCCCATAATTTTCGTCGAGCCAAAATGCATTGATTACCCAATTGCTTTTCTTGTTTTTTCCTTTGTACGTGAACGCATATCGGTAAGTATTGTACTTGCTATACGAACCATCTTTTTCGTAAACTTTATTGCCTGCTCCGTGTTTGTCATCGTAATAGGTAAAGTTGAATTCAACGTTGTGGTTCTTGTTGATATCGTACCCGATTTTGGAAAGTGTTCCAATTTCATTCATGTTCGTTTTTACAGTGTAGGCTGTGCGTAGATTTTCGGGATAGGTGATGTAACCATCACTTTTGCTCCATAATCCCGAAACCATCCAATAAAGACCTTTTTCTAAATCTTTTTTGGCGCGCCCCATTATGTTGAATCGAGCTATTTTGGTGTTGTAAGTTCCATATTCAAATCCAATCGTTCCTTGAATGGGTTGGGTGGGTTTTTTTGTGGTGATGTTGATTGCTCCAGCCATGGCATTGTTGCCGTAAAGCGCAGAACCAGGTCCTTTGAGCACTTCCATGGATTCGATGGTGGATTTATTAAATAAGTTCCAGTTTACTCCTCCGCCATCAGTTTTGTTTACAGGCACGCCGTCTACCAAGACCAACATGCGCGATTGATCTTTTGAACTCAGACCTCGGGCACTTACGGTAGATTTGGCGGACAGAATTCCAAAATTTCGATTGACATAAATTCCCGATGAATTTTGCAACGCATCATCCAACGATTTACCTGGATCTATCGTGATTTGAGTCGAGGAAATGTGACTAACTTTGGCAGGAATATCTAATAAGTTGTTTTCACTTCGGGTGGCAGAAATTATGATAGGATTTATTTCGATGATGGCGGGTTTTAGCTTTATAGTGAGAGATTTACCATGAGTTTCTGTTATTTTCAGACTCTTTTTTTCGTAAGAAACATGTGTGATTTCAAGTTGTTTTATTCCCACTGCACTTCCCTGAAGTTTAAATTCTCCCAATGCATTGGTGATGCTAATTTCTTCATTGCCAATAATTTGAACATGAGCACCCGGAATGGGTTTATTTGTGGATTCGTCTAATATTGTTCCAGAAATTTCATGTTGACCCATTGCTAAGTTGGCAATGAACATCAGTAACAGAATGAGAATATTTTTTTGCATTGATAGAAAAGTTTAATACGAAATATTGATTTTTTTAGGGGAGTGGTAGAATAAAAGCCCGATGTAAGCGGATTTGCTTCTATCGGGCTTTAGAATGGTTGATAAATTAGAGTATCACAACTTTTTTGCTGGTCATGTTGCCTTCATCGTCACGAAGGTTGATAAAATAAATTCCACGACCAAATGCGGATAAATCGATGGTTGTTTTCATCGCTGGATTGTTTTGTTGGAAAACAATTGCACCAATTTGGTTGTAAACCATGATTGTTTCAAGAATATTAACGCTTTCAATGTTTACCAATCCAGTAGAAGGATTTGGGAAAATTTGGATGCTCGAAGCTGAGTATAATACTTCGGTTAAACCAGTAGTAATTTGAGTTCCTGTTACAATGATATCATCGATTTTAGAAACTGCTAAAGGATCAATGGCTGCTCCTGAAGTGTTTAAATCTGTTGCTAATACCCATCTTACAGAGATGTTAGAGGTAGCAGTATCTGCTCCAGCAGGAAAAGCTGCTTCATTAACCACACCCGAAGTCCAATCGTTGGCACAACAGATAGTATCATTGATTAGGTTCACAAAGTTTGCAGGGGAACCTTTACTCCATTGAATAAGAAACTCTTTTGGTCCACCACCATTGCTGCCACCAGCACGTTGTTTTGACGAAATTTTAATGTCTTTGTAACCAGTCGTTTTGAATTTTAAAATCCAATATTTTGTCATTGCACCTGCGTCCCAACCAACTGTGGTTGCTGCTGTATCGCCTGTCGCTTGTCCAGTAGTAAATGTAATTTCTCTTACTGCATCGTCTTCAGTTCCAATAAAACGACCCATGTTGGCAGAAATACCAGTGGTAGGTGTTTTGATTGAGGTTGGAAATGTCCATGCTGCAATGGTGTCTTGTGCAGAAGCAAAGCTGATCATTGCGGAGCAACATAAAAAGAGTAGTGTTTTTTTCATTTTGTTTGTTTTTGTTTGTGTTAATTTATATTTTGCTTTAAATCTCTCTAAAGTCTATTTTTGAATTTTAATATCAAAGTCAATATATCCTGAATCATCGCCTCCAATGGCATTTACCTTTATTAATCCAGTCTTATTATTGGATGTTTTGAATGGAATAATTTTGCCAACATCTGCCCATTTATATTTACGGCTGCTCACGCCAGCGCCCGCATGGAATGCTGCAACTAAGAGGCTATCGTTGGTGCATGCGTTAAAATTTGCCATGGAAATAATCGTCGCATAATCCCAATCGGTGTAGTTTTTAACTCCCCAATTCGACATTGTGGGTAAATAAGTGGGCGCATCCGAATCGCCTGCCGAAGAGAATGTGTACGAAGGAACTCCGCTCGAAAGATAGTAATAACCCAAAATATGAACATTGCTTTGGTTGGCGGTGGCATCTTGAGATGTGTAAATATGATTGCTAAATGGATCGTAATAGGAACCTAAAGTAGAATTTTGCATGCCAATTCTAACGCCCGAAAAAGACCATATTTCGCCATAAGACAACGTTGTATCCCGAGTGTTAAATGAAATGGAAGCCGTTTGGCGATCCTTGTTCATCACGGTGATGCACCAGCAAAGACTGTCTCCTTGACTTATTTGTAACTCTTTTGTGATATCTATTTGTGGATCGTTGAACCCCTGATCTAACAATGTTGTAGTGATTCCACTTTTTTTAATTTTTATGGTTAAATTGGTAATGTTTGCTCCACAACCATCCGCTACAATGCCAATTTTTGCTTTATGATTCAACAAATAGGAGCCATCCGAAGTGTATTCAACACTGTTTTTAAGTGAAATTGTGGGAGTGGATGTCTTTTCATCTTTTTTGCAACTTGAAATTGCAAGGGTGATGAGACCCATAAATAACACTTGTATAAATAATTTTCTTTTCATCTGAATGTTTGATATCGATATGTTTATGATTGCGATTCGCAAAATTATACAAAAAAAATCAATTAAAAAAATAAAAATAAAATGAAAAGATTACTTCTATTTTAAGGCCAAAAACAGTGTTTCAAATGCATGTCATCTTTATTTTTGCTAAATTTGCAAAAAACATTCAATACGATGAAGATATTAATTGCCATTGATGATACCGATAACCTGGAGAGCAGAGGAACTGGTTTTAGAGCCAGAGAACTGGGCAATCAGCTTGGGTTGATGGATAATACCGTGTATTGTGATGTTACTCGACATCAGTTATTGTTTGATCCTCGTATTCCTTATACATCTCACAATAGTGCTGCTTGCATCTCGATTGAATCTAATTTAAACATTGATTTTTTGCGCCGCCATTGCGAAAACTATTTGATAGAAACAAGTGCCGAAGGCTCTGATGCTGGTCTTTGTGTAATTCCATACGATTGTGTGACTTCCGAAATACAAGCGTGGGGAAATCGTGCGAAAGTGGAAATTTTAACCATGGACGAAGCGCGTGAGATTGCCGCAAAAAGTGATGCATTTTTGGAAGGATATACCGGAACAAAGGGCGGAATTATCGGTTCACTTGCGGCGGTCGGGCTTCGGAAAATTGGCAACGATGGTCGATTCTTACACGTAAAAGGTATGCGCGACCTTAAAGGGGGATTTGATATTAAAAACTTCTTCAATATCGCAGACATCGATCAGATTGTGGAGTTAGAAACAGGCAAAGAAATTACCAGTGGAACCATCTTTCTTGAAGAGTGGTGGCGACCTGTGTTGAAAAATAAAAATAAAGTACTTTTTGTAGAATCAATAAAAAACAATGATTATGAATGGACAAACATCTCAAAAGACGTCATCAGGAGTATTTCCTCTTAGTATTTCTAACTCGGTTGTTAGATACATCTTGCTCTATCTGATTGGCGCATTTGCCATGGTCATCCATGCTCGCTTACGTTTACACTTGGGAATTCCTGGTCACCAAGGATTTATTTATATGGCCTTGCTTGTTGGCGCTTCTTCAGCACTTAGTACTCGTTTTTCGGGACTTGCATTTGCAGCCGGTTCTTCCACTATTTTAGCTTTTGGAATTTTAGGTTTTTCAAATCCATTTATTTTTGTCGAATACCTTTTTGTGGGAATAGTGGCCGATATACTTCTGAATGTTTCCAAAACAAGCAGATATAAATTGATCTTTATCTTGTTGGTAGGAGCATTGGGTTATGGAATGATTCCTGTGATTCGATTAATTATGACCTCGTTGACTGGTTTTCCATTCAAATCGTTTATGAAATTCGGATTTGGAGTAGTGATGTTATCTCACATTGGGTTTGGAATGGCTGGTGCGATTTCTGGCTTTGGCATTAGCAAACTGTTTGCGTCAAAGAAGAGCTAAATGAAAAGAACTGTATTCATTGCGATGGCTTTGATAGGAGTGTTGTCAATCTTAAATTCCTGTAAGAAGGAGGTCGTTGAGAAAATTTCACCTTCCATTTATTTTGCCGTAGAGCCTAATTTTTTATCGACCGATTCGGTGTTGAATTTGAATCAGAAGGTGAGCGTGAAAATTTATGCTTCGTCTGAAGGTTCTGCCATCACGCTGTTTAATTTCAAAATTTATGACGGAGAAAAGGTTACTTCCGTGGATTCGGGGTTGAATACAAGTGCCTTTTCTAAAGAGATTACTTTTACGAAAGGTCTAGCAACTCACGAAAGATGGGTGTTTGCAGTTAGAAATAAAGACATGCAGTGGGATAGCGTTTCGTTATCGGTTGATTTGAAACCCGGTTGGCAGTTTGGACCTATTACTACGGTGACTGGAATTCAACTTGGCGCTCAACAGAATAATTCCTTTGGAAGTTTCTATTCCATCTCACAGAATTTGGTCGCTACGCTTGCCATTGGCGCTAACTCTTCCAGTTTTTACGATTTGTGCTACTATTTTGATAATACTGGCGATATGAATACGCTTGCTTCTCCGGGAGCGAATATTTCAACCTCTATTTTTGATCTGTCATCGTGGGCTGTGAAAAACGAAGCCCGATTTATGCAAACAACGCTCACTGCAACCGATTTTGATAATAGTCACAACGATAGTCTGATTATCTCCAATACTTTTGTCTATCAATCGGGTAAGAGAAAGTGTAAACTGCTTGCCCCAGGCGATGTCTACTCTTTTATTCGTGGCGATTACAAAGGATTAATTAAGTTTACCCAAGTTGTGGGTGCCGAGAGTGGAAACGTAGTCATGGACATAAAATATCAACCACTAACTGATAAACGATGAAATTTAAACACCTAATTTTTCTGTTGTTTTTGTCTATTATCGGCAAAAATGTGATGACTCAATCGATTCAAGGGGTGGTCTATGATTCCATTAGCAAAAAAAATGTTGCGGATGTTTATGTATTGGATGAAAAGTATAATTTAATCGCTGTCACAACCAATGAGGGTAGATTTACAGTAGATTTTATAGAAAATTCAACCATTCATTTTTCTCATGTAGGATTTCACTCTTTTCAAATAAACTTGAAACCCCAATCGGATGGTCTTTTAAAAATTGCATTGATTCCAATCACCACTATTTTGGACTCGGTGATTGTTTCTGCCGATTTGAATGGTTCGGGACAAAAAGAAGTGCCCATGTTTGCAAAAACTATTTCACAAAATGATCTGATGGAAACACCAGCGACAAACATCGACCTTTTTTTGAGAAAAGTGCCCGGCGTGAATGTCAACCGCAGTTGGGGAATTTTTTCAAAAAATGCAAGCATTACCATGCGAGGTCTTACCAACAGCGCTTCTGTGTTGGTTGCTTTGGATGGAGTGCCTCTCAATAAGTTAGCAGGGGGAAGTGTGAATTGGAACATGATGTCTTCCTCTTCGCTGTCCAGAATTGAGGTGGTAAAAGGTTCAAATGCAGCTCAATATGGGATGAATGCCATGGGCGGATGTGTGAATTTGGTTGGAAGAAAACCACAAAAAAAGTTGGAAGGAACGTTGTCGCTGTTTGGAGGAACTTACAATACTGGTGGAGGAACTTTGTATTTGGGAAGTAGAAACGATGAACATCGAATTAAATATTATTGGAATTTAAACCTAAATGCCAGGTCTGGCGATGGATATATCTACTTTCCCACCAACGCACCTTCGCCAATTGCACAGAAAACTTACCTAAAAGAGAAATCTGCCTTGTTTAACAGCGGCGTAACTTGGAATCGCAGACACTCTACTCAAATTGGAGCACTGTGGAGTCTCGACAAAAGGGGAGAAGGTATTAAAGTGTGGGAGAAGGATGGAAGTTATAATAGCTACAATACTAATATTTTATGGGTTAAACATAATTATACTACTTCCAAATTGAATCTTTCGTTGCTTGCTTTTTCTAACGTAGAAAATTACTTCCGACAAAACGAAAATGTGAATAATTCGGGACTTTATCAATACTCAGAAACAAATTCATTGAAAGGAGATCGGGGAGTGAAACTGATTGCGAATTGGCTTCCCTCTATTAAGAACAATACGCTCAGTGGTGGCGTGGAAATCCGCCAAGGTGATGTGAGAGCTTCTGATTTGTACTATACATCTACCGATAAAATTACCTTTAAAGGGAATTTGGTTTTTGCGGGAATGTTTTTGCAAGATGATATCAAAATTACAAGTAAATTGAATGCTAAAATGTCTTTCCGATACGATTGGGCTTGGTTTAATCATGGAAATCTCGTGGTGTCTAATCCAACGCCGGTAACACTCTTTTTAGTGCCAGTAGATCAAAATTTTGAAAATAAACAGTGGAATGGATTTAGTCCAAAACTCTCGTTGTCGTATGATTTTGCAAAATCTACGATGATTTATATTTCTGCTTCCAAAGGTTTTTTGCCTCCCAAAATTGAGGATATGACTAAGTCTGGAAAAATAAGAAAAGGGTTCAAAATGGCAAACCCAAATCTATTTCCCGAACGATTGGCAAATTATGAGTTGGGCGTGAAATCGGTGTGGTTCAAAAAATTGGAAGTTGAAGCGGTGGTTTACTACAGTCATGGAAATGATTTTCAATACTTTGTCTCACAAGGTGATTCTGTGGATGTTGGCGCTGATGCCTTATTACCAGTATTGCAAAAGACGAACATTGCCAATGTGGATATTTTTGGAACTGATTTGTTGATTAATTGGAAACAGAGTAAGTATTTTAATTTTCAAGTTAATTACTCCTACAACTCCAGCAAAATTGGGTCTATGAGTAGCGAAAACCCTGAAGTGCTCAAACTGGAAGGCAAGTTCTTGGCTGAAGTTCCTACACATATTTTGGGCGTTTACTCAGATTTTCATCTGAAAGGATTTAACCTCTCTCTGTCGTATAATTATAATGGGGATCAGTGGTACGACGACGAGAATGTAGAAATAGTAAAAGCATACAGCCTTTTCAATAGCAAGTTGTCCAAACGGATAAGCAAAAATATTTGGGCCGCCATCAGCATCGAAGATCTCTTGGATAGCCACTACATCGACCGAAAAGGATATTTATCCCCCGGCAGATTTATCCTCGGAGAACTGAGAATCGAATTTTAAATAAGTATTGTTATTTCTTAATTCTGTCTTCTTGCATTTTTCTTCTTCCTTTGTGAAACTTTGTGCCTCCTTTGTCTACCTAGTATAATGGTAGATAAATGTTACTTCGTGGCACAGCATAAAGTTTTTATTAGTTGCACTTTTGGCTTCTTTTTTGTCACAAAAATCGATTGCTTCGCCTCAATTTTTCCGCCAAAAAATACAATTTATTTTCCATCTCTGGACCCGGGCGTTGCCCGAGCCTTATATAAGCTGGGCACTTCGACTTAGCTCAGCACACCGCTTTCAGCCCGTTTATCCTTCACTAGGGGACTAATTTGCCCCACTGTCCCGATAATTATCAAGAGCAGTAAAGTTTCTAATTATAAAAGACTTCATATTTCTTACTTCTATATTCTATATTCTTGCTTCTTCTTTTTCAGTCTCGCTTCGCGCACTCATCACTCATCACTTCTTCTTCTTCAGTTTCACAACAAAAAATCATTTAACTAACATTTCAAAAAATTATTCTAAATTTGTCATCAATTACCGATATGTTTATTTTTACATGTCATAAATACTTGAAAATGAAGAAATACAACACAGTTTTTATTAAAGGATTGATTTCTATTCCGCTCCTTGTGATGATTTTAATCTTTTTTTCCAGTTGCAAACCAACAAAAAAAACGGACGATCTTTCGGGCGATCTGATTATCTTCCATGCAGGCAGTCTGTCGATGCCGTTGAAGGAGATTGCCGTTGAATTTAAAAAGGAATATCCCAACGCAAATATACTGTTTGAAGCGGCTGGAAGTGTCGAAAGTGCTCGTAAGATTACCGAATTAAACAAACCTTGTGATGTGATGCTCTCTGCTGATTATGCCGTCATTGATAAAATGTTGGTTCCCAAATATGCCGATTGGAATATTAAGTTTGCCTCGAATGAAATGGCCATCGTCTTTTCCGAAAAATCAAAACGTAGTGGCGAAATAGATTCTGCAAATTGGATGGATGTTTTACTTGATAAGTCGGTTAAAATTGGTCGCTCCGACCCAAATTCTGATCCCTGTGGCTATCGGACTGTTTTGGTGGCTAAGTTGGCGGAATCATTTTACAAAAAAGCTGGATTAGCCAACCAATTGATGAACAAAGATCGGGAGAATATTCGTCCCAAAGAGACTGATTTGTTGGCTTTGTTAGAGACCAATACCATCGATTATATTTTCTTGTATCGTTCGGTGGCGGTTCAGCACAACTTGAAATTTATCACTTTACCCGATCAAGTGAACCTTAAAAGTTCTGAATTTGAGGATTTATATAATAACGTTTCAACAAATATTAATGGAAAAAAACCTGGTGAAACCTACGAGCAAGTGGGAGAACCCATGGTGTATGGGGTCACAATATTGAATAATGCTCCCAATCGGAAATTAGCACTCGCTTTTGTCGAATTTCTGCTCACAAGCGACAAAGGCATGGCAATCATGGCAAAACTCGG
Organism: Bacteroidales bacterium; assembly: GCA_038240835.1. GTDB lineage: Bacteria > Bacteroidota > Bacteroidia > Bacteroidales > WCHB1-69 > JBAXTE01. The sequence goes on from JBBRGJ010000001.1 coordinate 9,419, forward strand.
TCAACCATCGGTGGTGCCTTCCTCTACATTTACCTTTGATAAAATTCCGGAAGAGTTGAAACGTTTTGCAAAGAAATAAAACTTACTATAATTCTACTTTTAATTGCACTCGTGAGAGTAGGAAAATTACCTCTTTTTTAGCTTTTTTGGCGAAGTCTTGATTTTTTGGTTACTTTTGTTCGTAGAATTTTTATAATATAATGAACTCACGCTTTCGCCCCTTAAAAAGAACGGGGCTCAGTTGTATCAAGACAAAAGTGACACTAAAAAAGAAATAACTTCGGAGTAAATTGTGTTACGCTTTTTTGAAAAATTCTTGTCCTAATGATAATTCCTTGCGGTTTTAAGGAAACAGGTTAACTACAAAAAAATTAATGATTAAAAAAATAGACACATTAAGTTTAATATTCACCTTTTTGGCGGGGTTGCTCTTGTTGTTTATAATTGCACCCGTTTTCGGAATGTTCTTATCAACCGCTCCCGTTGAGGTGTTTGATGTAGCTAAAGATGCGGAAGTACAGCGTAGTGTTGGTCTAACTTTATGGACATCTATGTTCGCCACACTGTTATTTTCTATTGGTGCAATTCCTTTGGCATATTTGCTGGCGCGAAAGAAATTTCCTCTCCGAAAGTTGCTCATTGGGATCATCAATATACCTGTAATTATTCCACACTCTGCTGCCGGAATTGCTTTGTTAGGACTGGTTTCTAGAGATACTGTATTGGGCAAATTTGCCGAATCAATCGGTATTAGTTTTGTAAATCACCCCGCCGGAATTGTCATTGCAATGGCGTTTATCAGCATTCCGTATTTGATTAATTCTTCCATTGATGGGTTTAATAATGTACCCGAAAGACTAGAGTTAGTGGCGCAGAATCTCGGTGCATCTAAGTCGAGGGCATTTTTCACCATCGCTCTGCCATTGGCTTGGCGCAATATTCTTACTGGACTGATAATGATGTGGGGACGTGGATTGAGCGAATTTGGTGCTATTGTAATTATTGCCTATCACCCAATGGTTACTCCTGTGATGATTTTTGAACGATTTAACTCCTATGGACTCGCTTATGCACGACCAGTTACCGTTCTTTTTATCATTATATGCCTGACTATTTTTGTTGGATTAAATTACCTCTCTAAAAGACGTCGAAATGCTTAAATTAGAAAATGTATGTAAATCTTTTAAAGAGTTTTCACTCAACAACGTTACTCTTTCGGTTGAGAAGGGCGCTTATTTTATGCTGATTGGAAGTTCGGGTTCGGGCAAAACTCTATTGTTAGATATTATTGCTGGATTAAACAATGCCGATAGTGGAACCATACTTGTCAACGGCACCAATGTAAATCTTCTGCCAATTCAAAAACGAAATGTTGGGTTAGTCTATCAAAATCAAACTTTATTTCCTCATATGTCTGTGTATGAAAACATTGCTTATCCGCTAAAATGTAAAAAGGTTGACAAAAAATCAATTTCTAACATAATCCACGACATTGCAGTTGAAACAGAAATTGGTCATCTACTTTTGCGCCGTATTCAGGGACTTTCGGGAGGAGAAATACAACGAGTTACCATAGCACGTGCATTGGTTAACAAACCAGATGTTTTGCTTTTAGACGAACCCTTGTCAATGCTCGATGTTCAGTTGAAAAGAGGAGTGAGCTCGCTGTTGAGAAAATTAAATCAGCAGGGACAAACCATCGTGCATGTCACCCACGACTACGAAGAAGCCCTTTCCTTAGCCAATACCATTGGAATTATAGAAAAAGGGACACTTATTCAAACGGGAACAATCAAAGAAGTGCTTCAATATCCGAAATCCGAGTTTGTGGCCAATTTTGTGGGAATAAAGAACTTCTTCCACGGGAAAATTAAAGAAAAAACACAAAATCTTGCTGTTTTCGACTCGAATGGTGTAATCTTTCAAGTAGAAACCACTTCCAATATCGATGCAAAAGGTTTCTTAGTAGTGGATGCAAATAATATTGTTGTTTCTCATGAACCGATTTCGTCATTGTCCCCCAACACATTTGAAGGAACAATAGCTGAGGTTTTTCCAACCAGAAATGGAGTTGAACTAAAGATTGATATAGGTATAGAAATAATTGCACAAATACCCACACACTCATTCGAAAACCTTCCTTTTAAGACAAACTCAACCGTCTGGATAACCCTAAATCCCAATGAAATAAGATTTTCAGAGCAATAATTTGAATGTACTTGATTTCTTATATTCTTGTTACTTCGTTTCACCACTAAGGCACTTAGAGCACTTAGGAACATTTATCTAACAGCTTGCTGGTAGACTAAGACTTCTGACTTCTTTCTTCTCTTCTTCTTCTTCTTCCTTTGTGAAACTTTGTGCCTTCTTTGTGTTACTTCGTGTTATAGCATAAACCTTTCAGCTGGGACACAAAAGACACAAAGAATACACAAAAGACACAAAGAAGATTTATCTAACAGCTTGCTAGGAAGACTAAGTTCACTAAGAATCATTTATCTACCAGCTTGCTGGTAGACTAAGACTTCTTAATTCTTACTTCTGTATTCCCTCTTCTTTTCACGTTTCACGGAAAATCGTTTCACTTTCTTGAAAAAAAGACTACTTTTGTACTTAAAACAAAAACGGATGATTACCTTTGAAAAAGCCCTTCGTACTGTCCTTGACTCATCTTTTTTAATTGGAGAAGAGGACGTCTCTATTTTGGATTCACTGAACCGAGTATTATCTCAAGACGTGGTTTCTGATATGAATATGCCGCCTTTCGATAAGTCGGCCATGGATGGTTATGCATGTCGATTTCAGGATGTTAAAAATGTATTGGAAGTAGTGGAGACAATTCCCGCAGGAAAATTCCCCGAAAAAGAAATTTTTGAAAATCAGTGTGCCAAAATAATGACCGGTGCCAAACTTCCAGTAGGAGCCGATTGTGTGATAATGGTGGAACATACTGAAAACGTTGGAGAGGATAAAATTCGTTTTACCAAAGAGACAACCAACAAAAATATTTGCTATTTGGCCGAAGATGTAAAAGAAAACGATATTGTGCTCACCAAAGGAACGCTCGTCAAACCACAGCATATTGCTATTTTATCCGCAGTGGGCGCTGTTGCTGTACATGTGTTCAAAAAACCTCGAGTGGCTGTCATCGCGACTGGGGACGAATTGGTTGAACCTTTTTTTAAACCAGAAAAATCACAAATTCGAAACAGTAACGGTTATCAGATGGTGTCGCAAGTGACAAGTTGTGGAGGAATTGCCAACTACATGGGAATTGTTCGCGACGATGAAGATTATTCCATTGCATTGATTTCCAAAGCGTTGATGGAGAATGATATTGTGCTCCTTTCGGGAGGAGTTTCAATGGGCGATTTCGATTTTGTGGGTGCAGCACTCAAAAAAAATGGAATCAATATCCTTTTTGATAGTGTGGCGATTCAACCGGGAAAACCAACAACTTTTGGTGTGGGAAATAAAAAAATCTGTTTCGGAATGCCCGGAAATCCAGTCTCCTCATTTATTCAGTTTGAACTATTGGCAAAACCATTGATTCAAAAAATGAACGGTAGAGATGTCGAAATAGCTTCCCAGAAACTGCCATTGAAGAAAGATTTTTATAGAAAGAAAGCGGAACGATTGGCAATTGTGCCTAGTCATATTCATGCCGATTATACGGTAGAACCAGTAAATTATCATGGTTCGGCTCATATTTTCTCATTAGGAGATGCCGATTCTATCATGTTTATTCCAATGGGTGTGAATGAATTAAAAGCAGGAGATTTAGTAGATGTTAGACAAATTTAATAGAGATATAAGCTATCTTCGGATATCTGTAACCGACCGATGCAATTTGCGGTGTACATACTGCATGCCCGAAGAGGGGATGAAACTGTTGTCGCACAATGATATACTTACGTTCGAAGAGATTGTGGAAATTGTTGAGGTAGGTGTGAAATTGGGAATTTCAAAAGTTAGAATTACGGGGGGCGAACCCTTGGTGAGAAAAGGAATTGTAGATTTGGTTTCCAAAATTGCTCAAATCGATGGAATCGAAGATTTATCCATGACAACCAATGGGATTTTGTTGAAACAATTTGCCGCCGACCTGAAAAAAGCGGGCCTGCATCGCTTAAATATTAGTTTGGATACATTGGATGCCAATAAATATAGCGAAATTTCCCGTGGAGGAAAATTAAGCGAAGCATTGGAAGGAATTATGGAGGCTAAAAAGATTGGATTTTCGCCCATCAAAATCAACTGTGTGATTGTTGAAAATGCGCAAGAACCCGATGCAATCGCGGTAAAAGAGTTTTCCGAAAAACATGGTTTTTTTGTGCGTTATATTCACCAGATGAATTTAAATACAGGTGAATTTTCTGTCGTCGAAGGGGGCGATGGAGGTAATTGTATTAACTGCAGCCGCTTAAGATTAACTGCCAATGGAGATTTAAAACCTTGCCTTTTCAACGATATTTCGTTTAATGTGCACGAGTTTGGAATTGAAGAAGCTTATAAATTGGCCATCGAGAAGAAACCAAAGTGTGGAACTTACAATAATACTGGAGAATTTTATAACATAGGAGGTTAAATGAAACAATTTTCTCATACCGATAAACAGGGAAAAGCAAATATGGTAGATGTGGGAGATAAAATTCCACAACTTCGCATAGCAAAAGCAACGGGTAAAATATTGCTTTCAGCTGATACACTGAAACTTATTCAGGAAAATCTGATGAAGAAAGGAGATGTGCTTACGATTGCCAACATTGCTGGAATTCAAGCGGCAAAACAGACCTCTTCGCTCATTCCACTCTGTCACCCGTTGCAAATTACCAAAGCGGATGTAAAAACAACTCTTTGCGAAGATGGTGTGATTGCCACCAGCGAAGTGAGATGCATTGGACAAACAGGAATAGAAATGGAGGCACTCACAGGAGTAGGCATCGCATTATTGACCATTTATGATATGTGCAAAGCTGTCGATAAATCGATGGTGATTGAAGGAATTAGACTCATTGAAAAAACAAAAACTGATATTTAATATGCAAACAATTAAGATATTATCTGTAAATACATCAGAGAAAAAAGGCATTGTTAAAACACCCGTTGCTAAAATTGAACTTTCTGAAGTTGGAATTAAAAATGATGCTCATGCAGGACCTTGGCACCGACAAATAAGCCTTTTGGGAAAAGAGAGTTTTGATAAGTTCTCTATCGAAGCAAAACGTGAAATTCTTTTTGGCGAGTTTGCCGAAAACATCACGACCGAAGGTGTCATTTTATATAAAACATCGCCGTTAGATATTTTTAAAAATAAAGAGTTGGAATTGATGGTCACACAAATTGGCAAAAAATGTCATGGCGATAGTTGTGCGATTTTTCGAGAAGTGGGCAATTGTGTGATGCCAAAAGAGGGGATATTTGCCAAAGTGATTCGCGGTGGCGAAATGAAAGCCGGCGACGTGTTAGAATATCACCCAAAAATATATAAAGTGAAAGTGATAACGCTTAGCGATCGTGCCAGCAGAGGCGAATATGAAGATTTAAGCGGTCCGGAAGTTGCCAAAATAGTCCAAACTTATTTCGAAAAAGCAAACAAACTGGTCACCACAGAAGTGGTAGTCATTCCTGACGATGAGGAACAATTGAAACAGATTTGTATGATGGATAAAAATCATTACGACGTTATTATTACCACCGGCGGAACAGGAATTGGGCCAAGAGACATAACTCCTGACGTAATTCGACCTCTTTTAGATAAAGAAATTCCAGGAATTATGGAAATAATCCGTGTTCGTTATGGGATGGAAAAACCCAATGCATCGCTCAGCCGAAGCATCGCTGGAGTGATGGGAAGCACCTTGGTTTACACCTTGCCAGGAAGCGTAAAAGCCGTAAGAGAATACATGGATGAAATCCTGAAAACACTCGAACACCTTGTCTACATGCAATATGGGTTGGATGCTCATTAATCTTTGAAAGCCAATTGACAATAATATAAAAGTGCATATTTTTCACCAATTATCAAACACTGATTTAGATTCTACTGCATTTTCCACATCATCCGGCAGTTGATAAAAGAAATCTATATTGGTTTGTTTTTCCAACTCATCTATGGAAACCACAAAAAAGGAGAGTGGTTTGGTGGACCCTTCGTTTTTTAGGATAAAAGCTATGGCTTTGGCTGGTTTGGGAGGATCGTAGAATAAAATTGCTTTGTAAAATCTGGTTGGAGCGCCAATTTTACCTTTGCCAATGTATTCGATAAAGGAATCTAATATCGGACCAGTGGCTACGTAAATTGTACCATATTTTTCGGCCCAAGTTCTCACTTTTTCTTCTAAGTTTTTCCATATTACTCGGTTGAATTGAGGTTTTTGTGGACTCATATTCGAGAAATAAAACGACTCGGTCATGGTTTGCATACTTCTGCTCATATCGGCCGCTGGAGCCAGGTGCCCTTTGTCGTAACCCGATTTTTTATAATCATTATTGGAACCTTGACCTGTTCTGGAAATTTCGGGATCGGCCACAAATTTATTGGTTCGTTTAAACTTCACACCATCCGATGCACTAAGAGGATATGCTACCCAATATGCTTGCTTGTGAGTGGTGGAGAACGAAATCTGCATTCCCGTTTTCTTTAATATCTGCTGATCGGTAAATGTGCTTTTGGGAAGCTCATACTGAATGATGTTTTGAGAAAAAAGCAGACTTGGGATAAAGTAGATAATACTTAGGAATAACCATCTTTTTTTCATGCGAATGTTCTTTTTTTTGTAAAAGTATCCATTTTCTGAGAGATTAGTTGTAATTTTAACATCAAAAACAATTTAGTACATAATATTTTAACGATGAAAAAATTAATTCTATTGGTTTGTGCTTTTACAACAGTCTGTGTATTAGCTCAAAACACAAAAACGATAGGTTTAGCCAAAGGCTTAAAAGATAAAAGTATGAATGATAAAATTACACCTGAGTTTTTGTGGCAACTTGGTAGGGCTGGAGATATTAAGATTTCACCCGACGGAACAAAAGTCCTCTACGGAGTAACTACTTACAGCATTTCTGCAAACAAAGGAAACCGTGAATTGTATGTCATTTCTGTGGATGGTGGTGAACCTAAACGGTTGACAGAAACTCCAAACAGTGAATTCAACGCTATTTGGCGTCCCGATGGAAAAAAAATTGGATACATCTCTGCCGAAGGCGGAACTCCTCAAATTTGGGAGATGAATCCTGATGGAACCGAAAAAGTTAAAATTTCCAACATCGCCAGTGGCGTGAATGGATTTGCTTATTCGCCAACGATGAAAAATATTTTGTTTACGACGGAAGTGAAACTTGATGCAACAGTTCAAGATACTTATCCCGATTTGCCAGAAGCAAATGCGATGATTTACACCGAATTGATGTATCGCCACTGGGATGCGTGGTCGGATCAATCGTATAGCCATATTTTTGTTCTTTCTTACCCAATTCCTGCCGTTAATCAAGGCAAAGATATTATGCCAAACGAGAGATGGGACGCACCAATTACCCCAGATGGCGGAATGGAACAAGTTGCATGGGATAATACTGGAAATAAAATTGCCTATACGTCTAAAAAATCTTTTGGAAAAGAGTATGCTACATCAACTAATTCTGATATCTATTTGTATGATTTAGTGTCGGATAAAACCACCAACATAAGTGCTCCTAATCCTGGATACGATATGGATCCTGTATTTTCTCCAGATGGAAAATATATTGTTTGGAATAGTATGAAAACAGCGGGTTTTGAGTCGGATAAGAAAAGAATCATCATCTATAATCTTGCGACTTCCAAAGCGGAAGATTTTTCGGCAAATTTTGATCAAAGTTCTTCCAGTTTTGTCTGGAGCAACGATAGCAAATCACTTTATTTCATCAGCGGTATTCATGCTACGTATCAATTGTATCAATTAGAAATTGGTAAGAAAAAAATAACTCAAATTACCCAAGGAAGACACGATTACACGGAATTGCAATTTGCTAAAAACAATAAATTGATTGGTTCAAAAATGTCGATGTCTATGCCTTCCGAAATTTTTTCGATAGAAGTAAAAACTGGCGTTGAAAAACAAATTTCGAATGTGAATACTGAAAAAATGGCAAGAGTGGCCAAAGGGAAAGTCGAAGAGCGTTGGATTGAAACTACCGATGGCAAGAAAATGTTGACATGGGTTATCTATCCTCCAAATTTTGATCCTAACATAAAATATCCAACCTTGCTTTATACTCAAGGCGGACCTCAAAGTGCCATCAGTCAATTTTGGTCGTATCGTTGGAATTTCCAAATTATGGCTGCCAATGGTTACATTATCGTTGCTCCTAACAGAAGAGGATTGCCAACATTTGGACAGGAATGGAATGACCAAATTAGCCAAGATTATGGTGGCCAAAATCAAGTTGACTGTCTTACTGCCATCGATACTTTGTGTAAAGAACCATTTGTAAATAAAGATAAATTAGGTGCTGTGGGCGCCAGTTATGGTGGATTCTCTGTATATTGGTTGGCAGGAAATCATAACAAACGTTTCAAAGCATTTATCTCACATTGTGGCATGTTCAATTTCGAAAGTTGGTATGGCACTACCGAGGAATCTTTCTTTGCTAATCACGATTTAGGTGGTGCTTATTACAACAAAAATCGTCCAAAAAGTTACGATTTCTCTCCACATCGTTTCATCGGTAATTGGGATACTCCAATACTAGTAATTCATGGCGGAAACGACTTCAGAATCCCTTACACCGAAGGAATGCAAGCATTTAATGCCGCTCAAATGAAAGATATTCCAAGTAAATTTTTGTTCTTCCCCGAGGAGTCACATTTTGTCCTAAAACCACAAAACTCGATTCTCTGGCAACGCGAATTTTTTAAATGGTTTGACTCTTATTTGAAATAAAAAAAGATAAGCTTTCTGGGTGAGTTATGGATCTTCTGGTTCGTGTAGTTTATCCAAAAAAGTCTTCATTGTATAAACGTAAAATGGATTTCTGTTTTTGAGAGAAAACAATGAATATCCTTTTACTTGCAGATTAATTGTTTTAAAAATAGTTGGGCAAACCAAACAGGGAAAAAATGTGTATGAAAAAATGGATGTTATTATTGTTGGTGGTTTTTGGCATGAATCAACTTTTTGCCGGATGGAAATTTATCGAAAAAAAGTCCAATCCACAAGGACTGACTTCGTTTGATACCATTGTTGTTCAGAATAATAAAATGCGCTCTGGCTCCAAAGAGGCAACTTATATCTACGATTTGGATGGTCAGAAGATAACGGTTATGAATAACTTTTATCGTACTTATTGGACGGGAACTCCTGATCAATATAGAGAAGGTGTTTTGTCAGGATTGAAAGAACAAATCGAGCTAATTATTAATCGTTTACCGAAAGAGAAACAGGTTGAATCGAGAGCAAAATTAGAGGGGATAATGCAAGAAATGCAAAATCCGACCGCTGGTAAATCGGCTGGAATCGTAGTGGATGTGAAAAAAATTATTGACAAAATCATGATTTTGGGATACAATACTCAACGATACGAATTTTGGATTGAGGGGAAAAAGAAACTTTCCATTTGGGTGTCCGAGAAAATATTAATCAACAACGATTTTAATTTGGTGAAATTCGGACAGCTTATGCAACGGTTGATGTCTAACAATCCTAAGTTAGCGATAAAATCATCGGCTCAGTACATTGATGTGCTTAAAAAAGGTTATCCATTAAAAACAATAGAATACCTTGGAGGCGGAGAGATTGCCAGCGAATTGGTTTTTGCTAAAAAAGGAAATTATTCCAACTCTTTATTTGCGCCCTCATCTCAATTTAAAATCGTTCCTCTTGCTACACTTATTAAATCTATGAAAATAAAAGGATAATATAGAAATGAAAAAGTTAAATTTAATAATCCTATTAATCTCAATTTTTTACCTGAATTATAGTTTCGCTCAATGCCCCAGAGGAAGAGTAAATAGTGCTAACTGTTGCGGAGCTCATTACGATGCCAATAAAAACTTTATTTGTGATTACTCTGAAGTAAAAACAGTGGTGGAATCTGAAAAAGAGCCAGAAAAAGAGGTAAAAAAAGTTGAGGTCGTATCTGTTGAAAAAAATCTAACTGTGGCTCAGCACGATAAATCAAAATCGTGTGCTGGTTGTAAACATAAATGTTCAGAATCATCGGAGAACGTTGAAGCAGTTGCCTCTTCGGAAGAGGATGAGTTCAAATCGATGGATGAAGAGGTAGATACTACTTCTGTTACGGCTACGGAGCTCGAAGCAATTGATAAACCGAAAGAAAAACCATATAGTTTGATTTTTATCTCTCTACTTACCTTTGGACTATATGCATTTACATGGGCATTGGCTAAATTAAAAAAGATTAAACTATCCTTACACCGTAAGATTTGGAATGTAATTTTGTTCCTGACTTTTTTGGTCTCTTGCCTTTTCGGGTTTTTCCTCGTAATCCAACTTAATTATGATTTCGTAATGGATTGGTATAAAACTCTCATTTATTGGCATGTTCAATTTGGTATTGCTATGACCATTATTGCTTTCTTTCACGCAATATGGCACACCAAATATTACATCAATATGTTCAAACAGAAAAAGAATTAAATTCAAGTTCAACACTGAGACATTTATCTACCAGCTTGCTAGGTAGATTTATCTAACAGCTTGCTGGTAGACTAAGATTTCTGTATTTTTCTTCCTTTGTGAAACTTTGTGAAACTTTGTGTCTTCTTTGTGTCACTTTGTGTAATAGCATAAACTTTTCAGCTATGCCACAAAATACACAAAGAAGGCACAAAAGACACAAAGACCACTTTTTTCTTACTTCTTACTTTTTATTTCTTATTATTTCTTACTTCATTTCACGTTTCACTTTTCACGTTTTGTTCACTGAGCCTGTCGAAGTGCACCTTCTTCTTCTTCTTCCTCTTCCTCACTTCTATTTTAATGTTAATATTTCAACCTAAACACATTTTTTCGTAAATTTGTCAAAATTGAAAGTCTATAATGAAAGTCTGTATTGCCGAAAAACCAAGTGTCGCCAAAGAAATTGCCCGTATATTGGGTGCAAATTCGCGTAAAGATGGTTTTTTTGAAGGCAACGATTATCAGGTCACATGGACTTATGGCCATTTGTGTACGCTGAAAAGTCCTGATGATTATACCGATCAGTGGAAAAGATGGGATCTCTATGCACTTCCAATGATTCCAACTCGTTTTGGTCTTAAATTGATCGCAAACGAAGGATCCATCAAACAGTTTAAAGTAATAGAAACTCTTTTAAATTCCTGTGATGAGGTGATAAACTGCGGGGATGCTGGAATTGAAGGAGAACTTATTCAGCGGTGGGTATTGGCAAAGGCACAATGTACAAAACCTCTCAAACGACTTTGGATATCTTCGCTAACGGACGAAGCCATTAAAGAGGGTTTTACAAAGTTAAAACAGGGCAGCGACTTCGATTTATTGTATGCTGCCGGAAATGCCCGTGCCATCAGCGACTGGATTTTGGGAATGAATGCCAGCAGACTTTATACACTCAAATATGCCAATGGTAAAGGCGTGTTGTCGGTTGGAAGAGTGCAAACTCCTACATTAGCGCTGCTTGTGCGACGATTTGAAGAGATTCACAATTTTGTTCCAAAGATCTATTGGGAACTCAAAACTACTTATAGAGAAGTCCTTTTTAATTCTACCAAGGGACGATATGATACGCAGGAAGATGCAGTTGCTGTATTAGAGAAAATTAAAAGTCATGAGTTTGAAATTGTCTCTTTTGAAAAGAAAAAAGGAACGGAGCAACCTCCTAAACTTTTCGATTTAACCTCTCTTCAAGTGGAGTGTAATAAGAAATTTAGCTTTTCGGCAGAAGATACGTTGAAATATATTCAATCGCTCTACGAGAAGAAATTGGTGAGTTACCCAAGGGTTGATACCACTTTTTTGCCCTTAGATGTCTATCCGAAAATTGAGGGAATTCTGAGAAATATGACACCCTACGCCAATGTAATTGCCCCACTGTTGGGGAAACCTATTCGAAAGAGTAAAAAGGTTTTTGATGATAAAAAAATCACCGATCACCACGCTGTTATTCCCACAGGAGTAGCGCCAACGTCGGGATTACAACTTTACGAGAAACAAGTATATGATCTAATTGCCAAACGTTTTATCGCCGTTTTCTACCCCGATTGTATTGTGTCGAATACTACTGTCATTGGCGATGTGGTGGGAACGGAGTTTAAAGCGACTGGAAAAGAGATTTTGGAAGATGGTTGGCGTGTACTTTATCCTAAAAAAGAGTTGGATAAAGAGGAGGGTGACAGCGATGAGGAACAATTGATGCCAACTTTTGTCAAAGGAGAACGTGGACCGCATGAACCCGATTTTTTTGAAAAACAGACTCAACCTCCAAAACTACACACCGAAGCTACTTTGCTTAGAGCGATGGAAACTGCTGGTAAACAAGTGGATGACGATGAACTGCGTGATTTGATGAAAGAGAATGGAATTGGAAGACCTTCCACTCGAGCAAATATTATTGAAACTCTTTTTAGACGGAAATATGTAGTCAGAGAGAAGAAGAATTTAGTTCCTACACAAACGGGAATACAATTGATTAATACCATTCAAAATGAGTTGCTTAAGTCGGCGGAACTTACTGGAATTTGGGAGAAAAAACTTCGCCAAATTGAACGGGGTGAGTACGATGCAAAGATGTTTTTGGATGAGATGAAACTGATGGTGGCTCAATTGGTTGCAGATGTGAAAAATGAACACTATTTTGTGATAAATATCGAACAGGATGAGGTTAAAAAAGAGGCTCCCGAAGCGAAGTCAAAAACTCCTGCAAGCTCCAAAGCCAATGAAGATACTCGTTGTCCAAAATGCAAAAAAGGCAATATTTTAAAAGGAAAATCTGCTTTTGGTTGCAGTGAGTATAAATCAGGGTGCGATTTTAAAATTGAATTTGAGCAAATGGGAAAAACCCTCACCGATAAACAGATTCTTACGTTGATTTCTAAAGGGAAATCTCCCAAAATAAAAGGATTTGAAATTGAAGGGAAAAAAGCGAATGGTGTAATTGTTTTAGATTCATCATTTCATGCAAAATTTGAAGCCGACTCGGAGGAAAAAAGTCAAGTGCCCAAGAAATTAGTCTGCCCAAAATGCGGAAAAGGGGAGATGCTCAAAGGCAAATCTGCATACGGCTGCAGCCACTTCCGCGAAGGATGCAATTTTGTTGTCTCATTTGATAAGCTAGGAGAAAAAACACCTACTCAAAAAGAACTGGATGAATTGTTCAAAACAGAACATAGATAGCAATTGAACGCGGATTTTTTTGGGGAATAGAGATAGCAGAGAACGCGGATGACGCGGATTTCTTATGATGAACGCGGATTTCTTTTTTTGGATGTTTGAGGATTTTTAGATAGCAATTGAACGCGGATGACGCTGATTTCTTATGATTAACGCGGATTTTTTTTTGAATGGGCACAAGTTGATCAAAGGTTCTTCGCTATTTTGGTGTTTGCCTGCACTCAGATAATCAGATCACTATTTCGCCACTAAGCCATTTATCTACCAGCTTGCGAGGTAGACCAAGATTACTTAAGTTTTTTTGTCACACTCATTCTCCGCGGCGAAGTGAAGTGTCTCCACCCAAGGCTCTTCTTTATTCTTAATTCTGTATTCTTACTTCTTTCTTTCTTCTCCTTCTTCTTTTCACCTTTCACGGAAAACCGTTTCACCTTCTTATTTCTTACTTCTGTATTCTTTCTTCTTTCTTCTTCGTTTCACTCCCGATAGGGTTCAGGGTTCATGGTGCAGGGTTCAGGGTTTGGTTTTAGTTCTACTTTATTACACGTTCTTCTTGTTTATTGAATTCTTCCTTCCTCTTCTTCTTCTTCTTCATTTCACCTTTGGTCACTGAGCCTGTCGAAGTGCACTTTTCACGTTTTACCACTAAGGCATTTATCTACCAGCATGCTAGGTAGACTAAGAACACTAAGATTCATTTATCTACCAGCCTGCTAGGTAGACTAAGATTTCTTTTCTTCTGTATTCTTTCTTCTTTTTCTTTTTGTCACACTGAGCCTGTCGAAGTGCACCTCCCACCCTTTGGTCACTGAGCCTGTCGAAGTGCACCTTTCACCTTTCACCTTTCACCCTTCCTCTTTCCCTATCGAAAAACTCCCTTCTTCACCGTCATCAATAAATCCAACGTAATTTGTTCTGGAACTCTAATCACAGGATATACATTGAAAACTTTGTCCCAGTAAGGCGTTTTTTTATAAAACCAGTTGTAAATGCCATATTGATTGTCTCTAAAAAGAGTGTCATTTTTTATCTTTGTTTCAAATTCTAGTTTAAGCGCTGGGTCTTTTTCCATCATTTCGCGCATCATTTTCTCCATTACGTAAGATTCTGCGTACTCTTTTTGTTCAAAATAGATGTTGAAAAATCCCCATTGCAGAAATGAATCTGGGGAATCGGGCTCAAACATGTGGGCAACTAGTTTTAATCTCAGTTGTGATACGGGGACAATGATGGAGCCTTTTGGAATCATCACATCTTGCTTGTACATGGAGTTTATCTGACTTTTTACAGTTTGTCTGCCTTCTGAACTGTTGCCACTCAACTCAATTTTATCGAAAACGGTGACCTCTCCCGGAATGGTAATGTCTGCTTTTGTTCTGAAATACTCTATTTTATGAATGTCTAAAAGCTCTCCAACAAAAGTGATTTCCGGAGGAATAACGTAGGCGTATGGAAGTGTAACTTGAGATTCTACTTTTAAAGCACGATAATAGGGGATGGAAAAATTCTCGTTTCGAGTATTATCATATTTAAACCAGTTTCCACCCGTAAGATCGCTCTTGTCCACATCGTAATGCACTCCCTTGAAAGTAGTCATGATGGAATCGCCACTTGGGACAAATTTTATTGGAAATGGAGCATTGAAAAACTCTTTAGAAACCATCGATTCATCCGCTCTTTTGTTTAAAAACTGAAGGGTGAATTTCTCTTTTTTGAATATCTTTAGCGACTCCATTATTAGTTCATAAGTGGCAAATACTCGCGTTTTATACGGTTTTAGCATGTGTGTTTCAATTAGCATACAACCTCTGTTACGAGCCGCTGCATAACCATTCATCAACTTTATTGGCGAAACATAATTAATTAATCCACTTCGGGGATCGTGCCAACTTTTGAAAATTACGTATGGAAATATGGGGTATCCAAGGGAATCCATTTTTGGCTCTACTTGCTGAATGTATTTGGTCTCCAACCATTTGGATTGCTCTAAATCCATATTGCCAGAAGTTTCTAAACTGTAAGTGATAGCGTATTGATAATCAGCTCCATCGGTAGTGTGGCAATCAAAAAGGAAATCGGGATTCCATTTGTTGTACATTTTTAACCAATGTTTCATCTCTATGGCGTCTGCCTTCAGGTAATCCCGGTTTAAATTGTAATTTGCTGCCGTTGTCCGCCAGCCCATCTCCTTGGGACCATTTTGGTTGATTCGATTGTGAGCGCCCCATCTTTCGTGACCATCTACGTTGAAAATAGGAATAAATAAAATGGTGATATCATCCAATAACTCAATATTTTTCTTCTTAAAAATTAGGTCTCTAATGAGCATAAAACCTGCATCTTTTCCATCAGGTTCACCCGGATGCACGCACGCTTGAATCAACACCACCACTCTTCCCGATTTCTTAATGCTGATGGGATTGGTATAAAAATCCTTGTCGATGATCAGCATTGGAATATCCTTGCCCCGCGCAGACTCGCCAATAGAGACCATGTTCACCATTTTTGATTTTTCCTCCAACTCCTTGCAATAATCAACGGTGGCTTTATATGTAGGCGTTTCCAAAAAATCGGAACTTTCAAAATAGGTAGGGGATATGTCACCTTTTTGTTGACAAAACACAAATAGAGGATAAATTAAAAGTAAGATTGCAATTGTTTTTTTCATGTTCAAATTATTTTTTAAAGCTGATTTTTTTTGAGATTAATAAGTTAAGCCAAAAAGCCAAAGAGGTATTTTATTTCCAAATCCAATTTCAATATTGTCTAATACAAGAAATCCATTTTCTATATTTGAAATTTGTTTCTTTGTCTTGTTTTTACCGCCAATTTCAATATTGTATTTTTTTGACACCACAAAATCTGTAGTTTTGGAAAATGCAACATCATGTTTTACACGAACTTGATTCATGAAAAATGATTCTCTAACACTGCCAATATTCGTCTGCTCTTCCCCTAAAGCAAAAGCGTAATTGGTGTTTCCTAAATAAATTTTATCCGGTTTTGTCATTTGTTTTAACCCGTTGGCATCTTTGTGCAACAACATGATTGCCTCTGCTTTGTTTAAATATTGCAGATAATTTAGAAGACTGATGCGAGTTGTTTCAATATCATGGCTTAGTTGCGAGATGTTTGGAGTAAATGGAACCAGTGATGAAAGAATTGCAAAAAGCTTTTTTATCTTTAAAACAGAATAATAGTCAATTCGTTCCATGGATGGCAAATCCATTTCAATAATTGTATTTAATGTCGCTAATAATCGTGTGTGATAAAGCTCCTTATCCTCTTTGTAGTATGGGAAATATCCATAACGGATGTATTGATTAAAGGCAACTAATGGCTTGAAGTCTTTCCCTAAAGACATGGAAAGATTTATGTGGTTTGTAATTATTTCATCCACAGTGACAGTATTTGAAATGATACCGTATTCATACTCAAGAAACTCACGAAAAGATAATCCATACAGATGGTATGTTATTGCTCTTCTGCTTAAATCGGCTTCTCCTTTATATACTTCGAGTATAGAGGATCCCGTAAAAACAATTTTCATTTCTGGATGACTATCATAGATGTTTTTTATCTCTCGTGACCAACCTTTATAATTATGTACTTCGTCGAGAAATAGTGCTTTTCCTCCTTGTTTGGCAAATTCGTCAGCTAAATCAACCAATGAATGAGTCGAAAACCATAGGTTGTCAAGAGATGCATATAAAGATTCATTGTAATTGTGAGCATAGTTTAGTTTGATATATTGAAGCAATAGGGTTGTCTTGCCAGCACCACGTGAACCTATAATTGCAATCAACCTGTTTTGCCAATGAATCTCACTATATAAATATCGTTTAAAATCGATAGATACCCGATTTAATTGTTGAAAATAAGAGGAAAATAGTTGTTGCATGATCTTAAAATTAAAATTATTTCAACAAAGATACTAAATTGTATGATATAAAATACAAATTTAGACAAAAAATGTATTCTGTAAAATACAATTTGTTCTGTTTTTTGTATTCTGTAAAATACAATCTGTAAATATCAATTCAATAATACTCTAAAATTGGAACCAAAACAAGCCAAAAGATGTCGGGCCCGAAGAGGGGAGGCGGGGGCGGAGTCTGTAAAGTCGAAAGTCTATCAAGTAAAAAGTTTGTAAAGTAAAAAGTCTATCAAGTAGAAAGTTTATAAAGTAGAAAGTCTATAAAGGAAATAGCCATCAACAGCCATTAGAGATGGCCGATCATAAAGTTAGTAGAGATTTTTTACCAATTTAAAAAAAATACCAAATCATGAAAAGCACCCTCAGAGCCACACTCTATAGACTTTAAGGACTTTACAGCCTTTCCACTTTAGGTTTTACTACCATTTGAGTGGAAGAGAGCACAAATATCAAAATTGTTATTTAAAAAATGTCATGCTGAGATTTCATCCAATAAAAATTTGGAAATAAAGGGTTGATGACAGTGAGAAAATTTACCGCTATTTGGGGCTTAGAATAAGCATTGTGGCTGTTTTAGCGAGCGTCATACTGTCACGATAGCTATCGTGATAGTCGAAGTATTAAAGAAAGAGGTTTATGAAAGCACTTTTTACAGTCCTTCGATTAACTCAGGAAGACCAGAAAAAGCAACATTCCAATTCTGTCATTGGTAGTTTATCGAAGTCGACATAGTGAGAATATGAAGAAGAATAATAACCGCAGAGCTCGCTGAGAGAAGGAAAAAAGTTGAGGACGCAGAGGCGCGAAGCGTGGAAAAGAAGAAAAGGAATACAGAATTAAGAATACAGAAGTAAGAAATCTAAGTCTACCTAGCAAGCTGGTAGATAAATGTCTTAGTGGTGTCTTTCCTTCTCTTCTCTTTTGTACCTTTTGCTACTTTTGTGGTTCAAAAAAAAAACAAAAAGCGCGAAGCGCCACCGGAAAACCCCAGCATCGCTTCGCGCCCTTTATAAACTTTACAGACTTTATAGACTTTAAGAACTTTCCACTTTAAGGACTTTATTCCCTAAAAAAGCACTCCCACACGAACTCCAACAAATTGGTATAGAACTCTGGTTTCTTGATTTGTGGTTAATGTTTTGAATTCAAAATTAAGATCATCAGACCATTTTAGTGAGCTCTCTTGCAATTTATATTCAAAAGAGATAACTCCAGCAGCAGATTTAGAAAACATTACTTTCAATCCCAGTCCGCCTGCAAAAAATAGTCCTTCGGTCGCACCTTCAATCACCAAATTTTTTGGATCTGGAATTGGCGACTCGTACCATTTGCTCGAATATCCAAAATCGGCACTGATGAATGGTGAGTAACGACCATATAAGAGATTCGCTCTTAAATCAGCATATAATGGGATAAACGAAGTTCGTTTCCATTTTTCAAAACCTACGCCCATACCCAACGAAAAATAAGGATTAAATTGATATCCAACTACTTGGTGCAACGATACGGCCGTGTTCAAATTGGTCATCGTGGTGTTTTCAGCATAACTGATCTCGTTAAATCCATTCGCAAAACTAAACGATGAAATATAAATCACCCCACGTTCTTTAAAATCATCCATCTGCTGAGCCTGCATATTCGCAGAAAACCCCATCATAATGACAAAAACTAAAATAGTATATTTCTTTAGCATAAGTATATTTTTTTACAAAAGTACGTTATTTTTTATCAGCTTCTGAAGTGTATGTGCTTTTTTATATATCTCCAATTTAATAAAAGTTCCTAATCTTCTATGGTATTGATTAAAGATTTTTCATGATAACCTTCTTTAGAATTCCCTTTATTAGAATGTAAATACCTAATCTGTTTATTTTTTTTTGTTTAAAGTGTTTTATTTTTGTATCTTTGTGTACTTATTTTAAAAATTTCATGTTATGAAAAAAATATTACAATTATTGTCTATTTTTCCAATATTGTCTCTTTTCCTATTATTTAACGGTTCTGATATAATTGCTCAAACTACGAAGATTCAGCCAGTTCAATGTGGCTATTTGATGCCGGAAATAAAAACCACAATTAAAGCTATTGCCGTCACAGGAGCTACTGGTTACAGATTTCGAGTGAGTGATGGAGATACATATTTAGAAATCATTGATAAAACTGTAAATAATTTTAAGTTAACACAACTGTTGACTGCGCCCAAATACAATACATCTTACATTATTGATGTGGCTGTTAAAACAACAGGAAGTTACGGCAGTTACGGAGAAGCATGTATTTTGACAACTCCTTCTGCTCCCCTTACAAAAATTCAAGAAAGTCAATGTGGAATAACTCTTTCGGATATAAATACCTTCGTTTATGCCGATGCAATGTGGTATATCGACATGTACCGATTTAAAATAGATGATGGTGTAAATCCGCCTCAAACTTATGAAACTACAGGACGGACATTTAAATTTCCATTTTTCCCCTCCTTTGAATATAACACAACTTACAGTGTCTCAGTTGCGTTAAAAGCTGGTGGCATTTGGGGCTCTTATGGCCCAGTTTGTTCGGTGAAAACTCCTTGTCAGAATTTAAAAGTATTTGCAGATACTGATGGTGATACCTTTGGAGATCTATCTAATTTTATTATTTCTTGTAATGGTGTTCCCGAAGGTTACGTCCTCGATTCTTTAGATTGTGATGACGCAGATATGACAATTTATCCAGGTGCTCCTGAAATTTGTGGTGATGGAAAAGACAATAATTGCAATAATCAAATTGATGAGTCAGGTTGTTCTGTTATTACCACTTTAACTGAAGATGTTTGTGGTTCAACTTTTGAGTTTTTAAATACTACTTGGATTACAGCAAATCCGGTTGAAGGAGCTGAACAATATGAATTTAAAATAACTGCAGGGGCGTATGAAGCAACTGCCTTTGATGATTTGCAAGCGACCAAAGCTCGATTCCCTCAATTTCTCGATTATCAATATAATACAACTTATGATGTTCAGGTTCGTGTTAAATTCAATGGTGTTTGGGGCGCATATTCTGTCCCTTGCTCAATTACTACTACTGATCATCCTTATACCAACATTGAATCACCTACCTGCAATTCTACATTGCCATTAATAACTACATACATTTATGCAAAAACGGTATCTGATGTTACGGCATATCGATTTAAAGTTAATGATGGAGTTCATTCAGAAGAGGTGTTAGAGAAAACGGTTAGAACATTTAATATTCCAATGTTAGCTAATTGGAATTATGGAGAAACTTATCAGATCTCTGTAGCCGTTAAATTTAGAGATGTTTGGTATCCATACGAAAATATTTGTCAATTATCATCTCCTACTGTTCCAACTCCAGTAGTGCAAACGAGTCAATGTAATTCTATATTAGCAAAACCTTCTACTACTATTAAATCAACTTTAATAACTGGTGCAACGGATTATAGATTTGAAATTAGCTTTGGTGATTCTACCCAAATTGTGGATAAATCTATTAATGAGTTCAAACTCACAGAGAAAGCAACTGCGCCCAGAAATGGTGTTGTATACACAATTAGAGTTGCCGCAAAAGTTTTCAATGTTTGGGGCGATTTTGGGAGTGCCTGTAGCGTTACTACTCCTGGCGCCAAAAACGAAGCTTTAACCGTTGTTGAAAATGAAAAACACGAACTGTCTGCTATCGTTTCACCAAACCCTTCTAGTGATAAATTTACGATTTCGATTAATTCAGATATTTCAGGAAGTGTAGACGTATTGGTTACAAATATTCTTGGTCAGAAAATTGAAAGTTTTTATCTGACGGTTTCAGATTTGTCAAAACTAACCTTTGGTGCAAACTATGAAAAAGGAATATACTTAGTTACCATTCGCCAAGGTGCACATAGAAAAGTATATAAAATAGTCAAACAATAGTTTAGGGCATGAAAAAGGAGGTAGATACCTCCTTTTTCATGCCCTAAACTACATGGATTTCCTGAATAAAATCTCGAATTCCTCTATTTTTTTGAAATAATAGTATTGTAAATATTGGAGTATTCATGAGCAATTACTTTCCAATCATGATTCACCATAATTTTCTTAAATGCATTTTCGGAAAGTTGTTTTAGTTTTTCATCATCGCCTATGACTGTTTTGATTTTAGAAGCTAAATCATCCGAATTTCCACTTTCAAAATATAATACTTCTGTTTCGTCAAAAACATATACATTTTCTATGATATTACTCGCAATGATAGGGGTTTTAAGGGATGCAGTTTCAAGTAGCATATTAGACATGCCTTCGTTTAATGATGGAAATATAAACAGTTTTGCATTGCAAATTATTTTAAACAACTCCTCTTTTTCGGTTATTAACCCTAAATAATCAAGGTTCAGTCCGATTGATTTTTTTAAAATTAACTCCTTATAGCCTGAAATATGATCTAAAGAGCCTACAATTTTAACTTTCCCTTTATATTCAATTTTATGTAAAGCATCTAACAAAAGATGAAGTCCTTTTAATCCAATAATTCTACTTGCCGAAAAACAGATGTAATCTTCTACACGTTTGTTTTTAAGAAGATCAGGATAGATATATACTCCATTCGGAATGTAAATAATCTCTTTTTTGCAAACAGTATTCAAATATTGAATGTGTGGTTTACAGACTGATACTGTTATGTTTGAAAATTTCAAAGCAATGTATTCGAATGCTCTAAAAAATATTTTGTCTAATTTATTCCATTTGTTGTCATTTTTCGGAATTATCCCTCTTACTGTATTAATGACTGGATATTTTATTCTTAAAAATGGTATAATAAATCCTGCATATATATGTTGAACATGAATTACATCATAATTTGCCATAAAAAGACAATGAAACATTGATTTGATATAATACGATAGAGTGTCTAATCTTTTTATTGGAAAGGCTTTTAAGGTAATTTGATTTATTCCATGATAATTTCCACTTAGGTTTGTATGCGAAGAAACCGAATATACTGTAATGTTAAAATCGTCTTTTAATTCTAACATCATCGATTCGGTAGCTCTTGCACCTCCACCGTAACCAGGAAGACCCTTAACTCCAATTACTGCAATTTTCTTTTTAATCATCTATTAAAATTTCCGTGTAATTGTTTTTTAAAGCTGTTGCTGAATACTCGTTCCTTAGCAAATCTATTGAATTATTACTGAACTTTTGATACATTTCGGGATTTGAAATAACATTTAAAATTGATGTTGCAATTTGAGTTGAATCCCCAATTTTTGAAGTAAATCCATTAAAATTGTCTACCACTAACTTGCTGCTATCGCCAGCTGTTGTTGCAATGATGGGGAGCTTGAAACTCATCGCTTCCATAATGGTATTAGACATACCTTCAAAAATAGAAGTAGATATGTAAAGATCAGCTTTTATATACTCTTCATTAGTATTTGCCAACTGACCATCCACTATTTTAATATATTCAGACAATCCGAATTCAATGATTTTCTCTAAAATTGTTTTGTAAAGTGGCCCATATCCAACAATAGTTAATTCAAACTGATCAAATTTTAATCTATTTTTTAATTTATCAATGGATTCAATGAGCGTATTATATCCTTTTTCTTCTACAAATCGGCCAACAGTTAAAAACTTAAAAAATTGAGTATGTTCGATGGATCGATTGATTAAAAGATTTTTATCAGGGATCAAAATCCCATTAGGGATAACGAATATGTTTTTTTCTTTGAACCCATATCCAATATATTTTGTTTTTGCAAAATAGCTATTTGATATAAATTTTATATTTAAACAATTACAAATACACTTCATCGCAATCATTTTATGGAATGATTTAGACTTAGGTCCTCTAATTCCACAAAGAATGTTTTTTGTGCCAACAATTTTTCCAACTACTGAACCTAATATGTTGTTGCTTGGCAAATAGCAAATTAAATTTTTCGCTTTTGCTCTCTTCAAAATAAGGAATAATGAAATCAATTTATTGATAAAACAACCTTTTAAGAAAACGATATTGTCAATTTCTTTATACGAAATATGGTTGTTGCTTTTTGAGTTTTGATGATGAACTACAACTAATGTTTTTCGCTCTTTTTGTAACTCTTTAGCCAAAATTAATGATTGCTTTTCTGCACCACCTTTCGTCAATGATCTTATGTAGATGATTGTGTTCATTTATCAACAAAATCTAAGATTATTTTCTTTCGGTCTTGTTTTGATGTCCCTGTTGGAATTATGACACTTTTTGACAAACAATCTTCTTTGTATTGTTCTATGTTTTTTATTGGCTTGGCTGGAATTCCAATTGCCACTGAATTGTCGGGGATGTCCTTTGTGACAATACTCCCACTGCCTATCACAACATTGTTTCCAATATTTGTATTTGGCATTATGATTACATTAGAGCCAATAAAGACATTATTACCAATAGTTATCCTCCCAAAAATATTTAACCCAGGGAACTGATTTCTAAGAACAAAAACTCCTCCGTCGTGTGTGTGAAAAACTACATCTTGCGTAATTGTAACGTTATCACCAATAGAGATTAAATATGCTTCACTTCCCCATCTTGGAAATCCAGTGATTCGTACATTTTTGCCGAATTTTATTTTGTGATAATAGGCGCAGACTCTATATTTTCGGGTGTTTGACGACAAGGACATCAGTAGCAAGTAAATTATTCTATTTAATTTTTTCATGTATTTTATGATAGTAGTTGTTATATTGACCAAGGGTCATTCCTAATAGAAAAAAGCCAAATATTCTAAACGTAATTGCATTTAATCCCCCAGAGAAGGACATGGCTATTATACTAAAAAAGGAAGAGACGAAAAGATAATTTAAATGTACAAGATTTCGATTTGATATTCTTCGCCTGACTCTTTTTTTGAAAAATAGAAATTTTGAAAAAACCTTTAAATAAAATAGAGCATATAAAATTATTCCAACTAGTCCGCTACTGAAAAAGATAATGTTTATATCTACATGCAAGGGTCTGTCTCCAAATTCTCCGTTGCCATAATTCTCAACCGAGTTAAAAGGCTTCTCTCCAAAAAAAAGCAACTTTAATGATTTCTGTTCGAAACGCTCTTCCCATAAATTAATAGATTCTTTCAGCCTTGATTCCTCATTTAAACCTTTGTCAAATGTTTTAGTTCTTGCGTCAAATTGTTTGTCAAACAATGAGTTAAATTCAGGAAGAACAAAAATGACGGCAATGCCAATTATGATAATAAATCTAATAGATTGAACACCTATCCTGTAAAAAAGAATTATTCCAATTCCTGAAATGCCCAAAATCACATATGCTGAACGCCTGAATGCGATGATAATAATACCTACAACTAAAAAAGTTAACACGATAAATAGTAGCTTTTGCTTTTTTATTAGAATTAAGGCCATGCTTATGGTAATAGTTAGACTTGGGATATACCACATGTTTGAAACAATTCCTCCAGTATAAAACCCTACTTCTTCAGAGTATCCAGCCCATCCGAGTTTGAAGATGTTTGAAATTATGATGTTGACAAGAGTGATGATCAACAGAGAAAAAGCCATCTCCTTGAATTTGATGAGATTAAAATTATTACGACTAAAATAAGTGTAAAATGCATAAAAACTATAAATAATCAGAATGAATTTAATAGTTTCAGTGATGCCTTTAATGTTTTGGAACTCAAAAATTGTCGATATACTTAAGATAGAAATCAATAAAATAAAATAAATATAGGCTGGTTTATTTTGAAAAGAAATTGATTTTGAACTTCTCCTGAGTTTGAAGTAGAAGAAGATTATAATAAAAAATCTAATTAAATTTAATATCAAAGTACTTGATGAATCTATCGAATAGAACACTAAATCGTAAATATAGTTGAAAGGAAGGAACATATATACTGCTTTGTGTGTGTCTTTTGTTAAGACATACAAAAAGTAAATACAAAGTATAATGATTATTGCAATTTGCATTAAATGTCGTTTTTTGGGACGATGTCTAAGATCTGAATATTTTTATTGCGAAAAATTTGATAGACTTCTAAAATGTCTTTGTTCGTGACGAATTTTTGTAAATCTATTGAAATAATTTCAATATTATCTGGCAGTATCTCTTTTAGTGTTACTAAAGCAGATGAGTAAAAAGAGAGTACTATTTTTGGAGAAATCAAGTTGTCTGTTAAATATAGTTCAAGAGGAATTGAAATGGGGCCTTTTGTGATGGAGAAGTTTTCCGGATATTTTATTTTATTTACAGATAGTTCCCATCTATGAGGAATATATTCGATTGTCGAATTACTATAATATTGACCTATTATTTTAAAAAAATAATTAATTTCTTCCTCTGTAAATAATTTTGCCTCAAGCAACGGCTGACCAATAAAAATTATTTTTTCACCCAAAGTTGATTTCTGAATCGACTTAAGATATGAGAAGTTATTCTTTAAAAAAATGTGAGAAGTTGGACTTGATTCAGGTGTCCTTAAAAACGAGAATGAGGTAACGCTATTATTGTTTGTCAGATAGTCAAAATCTAATCCTTTAGAACTTAATCCGTCATCTAATAATATGATCTCTTTGTTTGAAACAGAGTTTGTGATTTTATGGAAATCTTTGTAATTTGGATCACCTATAATAATTGAATTATGTTTCTTTAGAAGGGCCTCTATTCTCTTTTGTTGAATTTTTTGCTGAATTATTGCGCCAATTTTAATTGGTATTTTTAATAATAAATGGTCTCTTAAGATAATCTGTTTCCCAAATAATGAGATGATGTTAGAATTGAATATTTTGATTCTTTTATACGATTTGATATTCAAATAATTAAAAGAATTGGTCATCTGGATGTTTGAGAAATTGTATTTCTCAAAGTAAATAAAATCAATTTTATCCAATGAAATATTCATCGAAAATGCATATTCTACAGCACAGATCAATTGCAAGGGGGTTTTAATTATTGCGATCATTTAATGTTTTAATTAGTAAGTAATATGCAAGAATTGATGTGATTACAAATCCAATTAAAGTGCCCACTGATACAGCTGTTAATGGTGAGAAAAAAGGCAAACAGATAATTGGAAAAACAAACATTAAAATTACTTTTAATATACTATATATTGAAACCGCTTTTTTATTTCCAATGCTGTAAAAAATATTGATACATATAGTATTTGTATTTATTACGCCACTTATTAAAAACAACTGTGTAGCAAGAGTTCCTTCAATATATTTTGGGAAATACAGCTCTATAGCCCAAGGAATAAAAAAGATAGAAAATATAATAGTGGGGATTAATAAGATAATAGAAGCTAGGTATATTTTGTTCACATACGGAATGAGTATCTTTTTGTCTTGATGCTTCCCATATAAATAGGAGAACTTGGGGTATAAAAATTGAGATATCGTACCAGGCAAAAAAGCAATTGCAGTGAAAACTGCTGTAGCTGGGGAAAATAGTCCAACTAAATACACCGACCCAATAGCGAGCAAAATCATTCGATTAAACGTTTTTGTTACTTGTTGAAGATATCCCCATGCGAATATAGGAACACCGACTTTCATTAATTTACGAAATGACTCTTTTGAAAAATTGGCTTTTAATTTAAATGGACGAAATATGTGAGTTAAAATTAAAAAAATAAACGCGTTCGA
Source organism: Bacteroidales bacterium (assembly GCA_038240835.1). Lineage (GTDB taxonomy): Bacteria > Bacteroidota > Bacteroidia > Bacteroidales > WCHB1-69 > JBAXTE01. Next base: position 36,340 of record JBBRGJ010000001.1, read on the forward strand.
AAAGTAGAAAATTAATAGTCCATTATAGTTGAAAAAATAGACAAATGATAAACTTAAAATCATGAAAAATGAAGATACATGATTTATTTTAGACAAAGTGTCAAAACTTTTAGATGTTCTATACGTGACATTTAAATAGTTCTGGTAAAAGCTAAATGAAATTAAAAAGACGATTACAAGAAGCATCTTAATCTCATGTTCGCCCATTTTTCCAAAGAAATAGATGAGAAGAGTGATTATTAATCCTAATATAAGAGTTCCACTACTTAATGCTTTTGCATATGATATTCCTGTTTTTACTAATTCTTTTGCTTCATTTTCTTTGTTCTGTCCAAATAAAAAAGGAATTTCTCTGTTTAAGCCGGTAAAAACTCCTAGTTGTAAGAAAAATGTATATGCTATCAATACATTGAATGAGTTGTAAATGCCAATTTCATTTGGAGATACCCATTTTAGAATAATCACATTTGTAACCGCTAAAATAAGTGTTTTAATAAAACTAGATAAGGCAAAATTAAAAAAAACCGTCTTTTCCTTGGTTAGTTTTATTTTAGATAAAAAAGCGTATTGCATTTTAGCTATGATTTATTTTTGAGAATTAATTCGCACAAATCCCAATCAATTTCTGTGTCAATATCGAGAGAATCAATTTCTGACATGAAATATTTTTTAATTTTCTTAAATTCTGTCATAGAGCCTTTTTTTAATGATTTTACATTTATAATGTAAATAGCACCATTTAATTCCCATACTTTTGGACAATCTTGCCTTCTAATAAAATTGCCTTTTTTAGTCTTTCTCAAAAAACCATGTTCATTTTCTTCATATAAGACAAAATATGGATTTGATTTAGTCTCTTTAACGGATACAACCATGTCGATATTGTCAGTATATAATTCTAGAGATTCTTTAATGTGAAACGATGTTCGAAATGGTGATGTTGGTTGTAGTAAAATAATCGTGTCAGGGACGAACCCTTTTTCTTCAACTTCTTTTAATGCATGAATTAAAACATCGTGTGTGGATGAGTTGTCTTGAGAAATATCTGAGGGTCTAATAAATGGGACAGTTAGCCCAGTTTGTTCGACAATTTTTTTGATATTCAAATCATCCGTTGATACTATTATTTGGTCGTCAGTAAATAATTCTCTAGCAGCGGCAATTGTGTAGTGAATTAATGGGATTTTATTTAGCAATCTGATGTTTTTACCAGGAACTCCTTTAGAACCGCCTCTGGCAGGAATTATAACTAATGGCTTCATTATAATTGAATGTTTAATATATCTTCTTGTGCTTTTGCAAAATCCTCAGGTTTGCCAATATCTAACCAGTAGCCTAAATGTGGATAGGAGGTGACTTTTTTCCCCATTTTAATTAATGTTTCCATAAAATCTGTGGAGTTAAACTCTTTTTGGATGGGGATATGTTCTAAAAGTTCTCGTTTAAACAAATATATTCCTCCGTTTGCATAATAGGTGTATTGGGGCTTTTCTTTAAAGTCGGTAATGATTCCTTCATCGGTTTCCAATATAGCGTAAGGAACTTGAACGTGATACGGAATGGTTGCAACAGCTAAATCAGCTTGTTTGTTTATAAAATGAAGGAATAAATTTTCGTAATCTATGTTTGTGAGAAGATCGGAATTGAGCACCATAATATAATCACTCAAGAAATTATGAATTAACGAAATGGATCCAATGGTTCCCAACGGTTCTTCCTCTGTAATATGATGAATTTTAATGTTTTTTTGGCTGCCATCTCCAACATGTTCGATAATTTGATCTCCTAAATATCTGGATGTAATCCAAATATTGTCGATTCCAAAAAGGCGCAATCGATCTATGTTGTGATCAATGATTGTTTTTGGACCAACTTTTAATAATGGTTTTGGCGTATGGTCTGTTAATGGTCTTAATCGTTCGCCTCTTCCACCGGCCATAATCACTGCATCGATGGGAAGATAAGATTTTATTTCACGAAAATTAATGACATTTACAACTTCATTCTTTTTATTAATAATTGGAATGATTCTGAAATTTTGATTGCGGTATTCAATAACTTTAGCAAAATCACAATCTTCTTTTCGTAAATACCGTGGATTGGGTTGAATAATACAATCTACGATATCTTGAATGCTAAATCCTTTGAGTAAACCCCTACGTACATCACCATCGGTAAGCGATCCGATCAGTTTATTGTCCCCGTCAACAATGAAAATAATTGCATCTATGGCAAGCGAGTCTAGTCGCTCGAGTGCTTCTCTTATTGTACTTCCTGATGCCAATAAGTGTTTTCTAAATGTTTTCACGATACGCTTTTTTTAGTTCGTTAATGATTGCGTTTGAGGTGTCTGGTTTGAAGAAAAGGTTGCACCCCTCGTATTCAATCTTTGAAAAAGTAATTGTTTCCTGATATATTTGTTCGCTGTTGAACGGAACATGAATTACATTTTCACCGCAAATACGCCCTTTTTGCCGATCTCCCAAATTTAATACATATTTCCCAAAGGAAGCGGCTTCAATGATTCCACTCGAAGTATTTCCTATCATCAAAGCACAATGTTTCATGGCAGAGAAGTAACCACGTGTTCCTAAATTTTCAACACAAATTATTCTGTTTTGTGTTTCTGCTGAAAGGCGCAACAATCGATCTCGAATCACTGCATTGCTGGTATCTGCATTGGGTAAAGTAACCAATACTTGAAACTCGTTCAAGCGAAGAATTGCATTTGAAAACGCTTCAATGTTTTGTTGATTATTTTCGGGATGAATAGTTTCAGGATGTATCGTTGTTAATATAGTTGGGGGAGATAAATCAATGGAAAATTGATCTTTAAATTCTTCGATTGAATAGAGAGAAATTGATTTTAAATTTTCTAAACTTAATGCTCCAACATTAAAAACGTTTTTTTGAGATGAAATTAGTTCTTCAACTCTTGATTTGTGTTGTTCACAAGAGGTAAAATGGAGTTTGGAAGCATGGGTAATGGAATTTCTAAAAATGTTATCCATTGCACCCAAGGTGGTTTCCCCGCCATGAATATGCGCAAAGTTAATCCCAAATGGAATTCCGGCAGTTACAGCTGCAAACATTTCGTATCGGTCGCCAAGGCATAATACCCAATCGTATTTTGTTGAATATTTGTCCCAAAAATCAGAAAATTCGGCAATAGTTTTGGCAATGGCTTTAGAAATATCAACGGCAGAATCTCCTTTTGGAGTGGTTTTTAATTTGTACTTTACGTTAAAGCCATCTTTCAATATTTGGTCGATTGTATATCCAAACTCGTGCGACAGGTGAGTGCCAAAAGCAATAATGTCGAATTCTAAATCTACTGTTTTATCTAGCGTTTTTAAAAGGGGAACATATACTCCGTAATCTGCACGCGAACTGGTGAGAATTGCAATTTTCATAACAAATCCTCCCAAGCTAATTGGTCGTCAGAAAACAAGTTCTTGATTGTCCTTTTTCCAATTACTTTGTCAATTTCCATCGGCGAGATGCCATCTCCTGGCCTTTTCATGATTAAATCTGTGGCTTTTATTTCTAGTCCAGCTTTGATGTCATTTTTTACATGAATACTTTTGCGGGCAATATCTTTATTTTTTATTTCCGATGGAGAAGCCGTTTTTATTCCATCACCGCTCAGGGCAAGTTCCACATTCCTGATGGCTTCTACCATCGCTTTCAATTCATTGGGTTCGAGTGATGCTGCGTGATCTGGACCTTTCATCTTTCGGTCTAATGTAAAATGTTTTTCAATAATAGTAGCTCCTAATGCAACTGCTGCAATGGGAATTTCAATGCCTAAAGTGTGATCCGAATAGCCAATTTCGACTCCAAATTCCGATTGAATATGGAGCATCGCTCTTAAGTTTACATCGCGCATGGGGGTTGGATATTCCGTATTGCAATGCAATATAGATATTTTATCCATTGAAATACCTTCGTTTGTAAGGACTTTTAATGCATCTTTTATCTCTCCTAAATCAGACATTCCAGTAGACAATACGATGGGTTTCCCTTTTTGAGCAATGTGTCTTAATAAAGGAAGATTTGTGATTTCGCCAGAGGGGATTTTGAAAAAAGGAATTCCAATCTCCGATAGAATATCAACACTGATTTCGTCAAATGCAGTGGACAAAAACTGAATTTTTTTACTATCGCAATAAGCCTTGAGATCTAATAGTTCAGTTTCTGATAACTCGAGTTGCTTGAGCATTTGATATTGAAAGCCATTCTCATTTAAATCATTTTTTTTCTGATATTCAGCCATTTTAGCACTCTTTGAAACAATATTTTCGGCTTTAAATGTTTGAAATTTGACAAAATCTGCCTTTGCATCCGTTGCCGCGTCAATCAATTTTTTAGCAATTGATATTGATCCGTTGTGGTTCACTCCAATTTCAGCAATAATGATGACCTTTTTCATTATTTTATTTGTCTTTTTAATGGATTTCCAAAATACATACTAGGTACTTCGATGGATTTATTTACAATACTTCCAATTCCGATGATTGTATTATCCGGAATTTGGATATTATTTGAGAGGATACTTCCACTTCCAATAAAACAATTATTGCCAATAGTGCAATTTCCATTAATGATTACGCCTGTTGAAATATGAGTGTTATTGCCAATTATGGTATCGTGTTCGATGAGAGATTTTGAGTTTATGATGCAATTTTCGCCAATAATTACATTTGAATTTACCAAAGCATGATTCATGACAATTGATCCTCTGCCAATTTTTGCAAATTCTGAAAAATAGGCAGCTTTTGAAACAATGGTTGCCAATTCGCCCCCTTTACTAAGAACTAAATTCATAAGATTTTTACGAAGGGTGGAATCTTTGATTTGTCCTACAGTAATAATAAATTGGCAAGATGAAGCATGTTTTGAAATAAGTTCATCTGTCCCGATGATTGGAAATCCACAACAGAACTCTCCAATTCTGTCTGATTTATCTAAAATTCCAATGATGGTATAGTCAGAGTTTTTCGCAACTTCAATTACAGAATTACAGTGTCCTCCACCTCCAATTAATATCAACTTCTTTTTTTTCATATTCTTACACTACTAGGTATATTCACCACTCGTTCTTCAACCCAAATTGAATTTGTTAATTCATCTGTTTGACAATCCTTATACATCGGCAGTCGGTTCATTAGTTGCCAAACAGGTCTGGTCATTACCCCAGCAGCATTCGTTTCTTGAAGAAATTGTTGCTGAATTATTCTATTTGGCAATATCACAGCGTTTAACCAATAGTTGGATTTGCAATCAATGGGTTCGTTAAAGAAATCGATGCCTTTTATGGTCGAGAAAAATGACTTATATTTTTGAGCTGTTTCTCTCTTGTTTTCAATAATCTTTTCGATCAGTTCCATTTGTGCACAACCGAGCGCAGCATTTATGTTTGGCATTCGATAATTGTACCCAATTTCATCATGTTCAAAATTCCATGCATGAGGAACTTTAGCTTGGGTGGTGAGATGTTTGGCTTTAATGGCCAGATCTTCATCGTTGAAAAGTAACATACCACCACCACCAGTAGTAATTGTTTTATTTCCATTAAAACTTAATACGCCAATTTTGCCAAATGTGCCCGTATGTTTCCCTTTGTAAAAACTCCCTAAGCTTTCAGCGGCATCTTCTATTAATTCTAACTTCCATTTTTTGCACACACTTAACAGTTCTTCAATACGAACCGGATGCCCAAATGTGTGCATTGGAACACAAGCTTTTATTGTTCGCTTGGTCTTTATATTTATGCAATGTCCATTTCTGAGTTCGGCATTTTGTTCTAACCATTTTTCAACAGCAATAGGGGAGAGTCCCATGGTCTCTTTGTCCACATCTATAAATATTGGATGCGCATTGCAATAGGAAATAGCATTCGCAGTTGCAACAAATGTAAGTGCCTGGGTAATGACTTCATTATCTTTCTCTACGCCCAGCAATTTGAGTGCTAAATGTAATGCATTGGTGCCGTTAACACACGCAACCGCTTTTTTTGTTCCGGTATATTTCTCCATTTTTTCTTCAAAGAGATCGACATATTTCCCAACACTTGAAACAAAGGTTGAGTCAATACACTCTGTAAGATATTTCTTTTCTTTTCCGTTAAAAGTTGGACTGTGCAACGTGATTGTGTCGTTTGAACAGGCATATAAACTTTTGACGAATGAAATAAATAATTTAATATTGATCATGTAATATAAATAATTGACAAAAATTAAGATATAGCAAAGCCCTTTCACTCACATTGATATTTTGTTTAAATATATGAGTTACAGCTATTTGTGTTATTTTTTCTGAGAAAATTTAATTATATTTTCTCTATGTCATTTCCCATTAATTCAAAGACAAAGGCTTGCCCAATGGCTTCAATGATAATCAATACTTTTGATTTACCCTTGATTTGGGTTAACACTCCTTGCATTCCTTTAAATGGTCCTTTTTTTATCAATACGTTGTCTCCCAGCTGAATGTTTAGTGTCGAAATCAACTGAGGTTTTTGTTCAATGCTTAAATACTCTTTAATCCCGTCAATGATTGATTTGTCAATTTTATAATCTATGTTTTCAAATTTAATAATCTTGGCAACTCCTTCGGTGAATAATATATGATCTCTCTGTTTTGGTGAAAAGTAGACAAATAAATATCCCGGAAAAAGTGGCTTCTCTACCCATTTTTTTCGGTCACTCCACTGAACATATTCTTTAAAAAGAGGAAGATAGGTGTCAAACCCTTGCATATTGAGTATATGGTCACATTTTTTTTCAAATCTCGACCGTGTGACTAATATGTGCCAACTCTTCTCCATTCCCCTCTAGGTCATTATTATATTAAAAATAATCTGGGAGATTTAACCTCCCAGATTATTCAAACTTATTTTATGATAATAAAATCAACCCGACGATTAATCGAATTATTTTTGCTCGACAATGGATCGGAGCTAACTTTAACCATTGTTTCCAATCGAGATCTATTAATGTTATACTCTTTTGCTAACATTTCGAGCACCGCTTTTGAACGATTATTTGCAAGTTTATTATTTACCCCATCTTTGTCTCTTTTGTCGGTATGAGCAATTACTGTGAGGCGTGCATTTGGATACGTTCTTAAATAGAGCGCTACAGCTGCCATGTTGGCAAAATTATTTCTTGTAATTGTATAACTACCTGTTTCGAAATAAACAGAAGGAAGTACTGCTCCAAAACTTACTTGTTTATCAGACATTAGAGAGTCTACCTTGTCAGAAATATCTTGTGTCTTTTCCTTCAATGCAATCACTTTTTCATCCACAGGTTTTACTACGGCTTGTGCAATAGAATCCATTTTGGTGTTTTTAAGTGCAGCAACTTCTTTTGCTAACGAATCTACTTTTTGGGCCAATGCGTCATATCCATCGGTATTATTTTTTGCATTTTCGTATTCTCCCATATTAACCCACTGGAGGGATTTCTCTTTTTTGCCAAAGATGTAATGGACCCCAAAATGGGTATAGCTATATTTGTCTCTAGGGTTGTATTGACGTTCAAAGGCATCTAACTTATCAGAATTTAAATTACGGAGGTTTGTCTCTAAATTGATGAAAATTTTCTCGCTAATACGATATTTTACTCCTAATCCAACTGGGAATACGGCTTCAATAGTTCTATCTGCTTTAGTGTTTCCATTGTCGCTATATCCTCTACTTGCGACAAATACATCTTGGTCAAGGGTTGTTAGTTTTGCACGGAAGGCAACTAATCCAAATCCAATTAATCCATAAAAATCCAATTTTTCATTCAATTTCAAACGAGGAGCCCACCATTTACTAAGACTTACGGTCGCATTAAAACCATACTCCATGATATTTGAATTGAATTTCAGATTAGCTACTGCATGGTTTTTCCAATTCGTTTTTTTTCCAGCTAAATCCCCATAGATAAATTGTCCCTGAAGTCCAAGAATAGGAGACACTTGGTACCCAACAACAGCACCGCCTCCAAATTTCCATTCACCACTCACTGGCATGTAGTCTTGTTGTTTAATATTGGTAAAAGTAATCATAGTTCCACCATTTAAACCAATGTAAAATCGGTTGTAGCCTTTGTATTCAGGTTCAACCGTTTTTTCAATTTGAGCAAATGTATTTTGCGCAAAAATGAGTGTTATTAAGATAAGTATTCCCCTTTTAATTGTTTTCATATAGTCTTACTTTTTGTTTTTACGGAATAAAGATAAAATATTTTTTTTGTTCTTATTGTTAACATTGTCAGAATAATAATAATTGTGGCGATATTTATACCCATATTTATATCGATATTCATAGCTGTCTCGCCTTGAATCGTCGTTGAGGATAATTCCAATGCTTCTTATCTGTTCAGTTTTATATACGTTGTTTATGTCTTCTAAAAATCTTTTTCTTGTGTATTTCAAACGAACAATATATAAAATAGTGTCAACGTTTGGAAAAATTTGCAATGCATCCGAAACAATATTGATAGGCGGAGTATCTATGATGATAAATTCATATTGTTTTTTCAACTCATCAATCATTTTTAACATATTTTCAGACCCAATCAATTCTGATGGATTTGGAGGAATTGGTCCCGCTGCAAGATAATCTAAATTAGCGATATGCGTTTTGCTGATTGACTCGTTAATGGTAGATTGCCCTGATAAATATGTGCTTATCCCCGTATGCGACTCTGAATCGAATACTTTAGATAATCCAGGATTTCGAAGATCCAGTCCAAGAATAATAGTCTTCTTGTTTGTGATGGCATAGCCAATCGCAATATTCACTGAAATGAATGTTTTTCCTTCGGATGGAATTGAAGAGGTGACTAATATAGTGTGTTGGTCTGTATTGTTTAATATAAATTTCAATTTAGTTCTTAATGCTCTAAAAGCTTCTGCGATATCCGATTTAGGAAAATCATTTACAACCGTTGCGTTGGGATATTCCGAGTGGGGAATGCTTGTAATTATAGGGATTTTCGTAATGGGTGTGATATCTGTTTTTGATTCAATGTAGTCGTATAAGTTTTTCTTAATGATTACGTATAAAATTGGAAGAAAAAGACCTAAAATTAATGATATTAAGTAAATTAATTGTTTGTTTGGGGATACTGGATTTGTATTTATTGCGCGAGCACTATCAATAAGTTGACTGTCGGGCATGTTGGACGCTTTTGCAATAGCAGACTCAGCTCTTTTTTGAAGAAGAAATATATAAATATCATTGTTTATTTTGAAATTCCGTTGCATTCCTATTAAAGAACGCTCAGTTTCTGGTATTTTCAACAACTCTTTGTCATAACTGGCTAAGTTTTTCTTTAACTCTCTGATTTCAATTAAGGTTGTACTATTTAAACTTTTGATGGTTTCGATTATCCCATTTTTAGTTTCTGTAATTTGTTTGTTTATGTTTTGAACTAATGGGTTGTTGTTTGTAGAGTTGAATTGCAATTTCCTCTTTTCTGAAGAAAATGAAAATAAGTCACTCACTAATTTGTTTAATAGTACGTCTGATATTCCCATTACAGAAGGGGTGACAATATCCTTAAACTCATCATTGATTAAAAGATAATCGTTTAAGTATTTGAAATATTTTAATCGAAGTTCGGCCAACGCAATGTCTGTTGCAATTTTTTGTGACTGTTCATAAGCGCCAGCTACCTGAATGTCTACATTAATTACTTTATTTGTGCGTCTGAATGATTCTAGTTGAGATTCGTTTGAGTGGAGTGAATCAGATAGACCAGATAATTGCGTGTCGATAAAATCAATGGTTGAAGAAGCAATTTTGTTTTTTTCTAGTAAGTTGTTTATGGTGTATTGCTCAATAAATTCATTTAAAAAATCAATTGCCTCTTCTGAGTTATCATGAATTAAACTTACGTCAATGATGTCAGACTTTTTACTAGTAGGTTCTGCTTTAATAGAACTATTTAAAACTGTGGATAGATTTTTTAAATCCCTAATTTCAAAATAATACGTCTCATCAGTCATTATATTTTCATCAACTTCAGAATCTTTCCGCTCTTCTATCTTTAATTTTAACCAGTTTGTTTCTATCCATTGATCCGTTTTGAATGTTTGATTCAATGTTTTTGATTGAGGACTCGATTTTGAAGTTGTCAAGTCGATAAAGTTTATAGATTGGTTGTTGTGAGCCTCTAACTCTATTTTAAAGGTTGTTTTGTTGATAAATTTAAGTTTGAATAATCCAATTAGTTGTGGATGTGTTTCGTCAAAAACAACTGAAAAAGGAGCTTTTTTGTATATATTGTCTCTGCGAAGTTTGTTGAATTTGTAGTAACTGACAAAATGGTTCGAATTCCTAATGGTTGCTTCAGCGATACTGTATGATTTAATAATCCCTATTTCGTTTTCAATGTTTTGTTGATTGTCAAAAAGACCAAATCCTTTCATTAATTCATCTGAATTTCCAGGTTTAGAATCTTTTTTTATTAAAATAGTTGAAGTTGCTTTGTATTTTCTTACAGTTTTGATGTTGATATAATAACCGACTGAGAAACAAATCAATATACTTATCGGAAAGAAATACCAAATTCTAATGATATTGCTGATGTAGGATTTTATATCAATACTTTCATCTTTCTGTATGTTGTCAATTTGTTCAATGTCCATTGCCTATTTTTTTGAGATAAAAGAGATGATTACAATAACAGTGGTGATAGCACTTAATATAGTAGAATATGGGAAAACTGCTAACCCAAAAGGTTTGGTTTTCATAGGTTCAACATAAACTATATCGTTCGGCATTAAGATAAATGCCTCACTAGATATTAGAGTAGATTTAGTAATATCAATGGTTAATATCTTACAATTATCATCTCCAATTTTTCTCACAACGGATATGTTTCTTCTATTTCCGTATGGAGTTAAATCCCCAGCCATTGCAATTGCATCTAAAAGATTGATGTGCTTTTGTGATGCATAATACTGACCAGGTCTAATTACTTCTCCAAGGACTGAAAAGTTCGTATTGGCTAGCTTTACGCTAACTATTGCATCAAGTATAAATCTATGCATTGATTTTTCAATAGCGTCTTTGAGTTGCTCTGTCGTCATTGATTTGCATGAAAAAGATCCCACTAAAGGCAATTGTATGTTAAACTCATCATCAATAGAATAAGTGGTTAGAAATAGAGAATATGGTGTTACAGATGCAGACGAAAATGGTTCGGTATTTTTTCCATTAATCAATGTCCTCATTTCCGGATTAGTGGTTTTGATATCGATGTATAAATTATCTCCCTTTTGAAGTAAATAGGGTTGTGAGACTACTTTTATGGTGTCGTTGTGGTTCGATTTGTCTCGTTGTAGATACTTAAGTCTGCTTACAGGTGTGCAGGATGTTATTAGGAGTGATAGGATGCCTAATAAAACTAAAGTATATGTTATGTTATTGTATTTCAGCATTTTAATTGTAATTCTCTATTTGAACAGATTTGTTGTATATATGCAAAATTAGTATTTTTTTACATTATATACTCTATTTTTTTTGTTAATTCACGAAAAGTAGTTTATAATCCTATGTTGAGCCCAGTTTTTATAATCACATGATTTCCTTGCTCAAAGGGTGATGTAAATCTGTCAAGATAATACTTAGCTGATTGATTGTCAGCTGATTTTGTTGAAATAAGTGATTTCGAAATTCCAGCTTCAAATTTTATATTGTTTGTAATTTGATAGTTAATTTCAAGATTCAATTGTTGTTTTTTCCAAACAATATCTTTTAAAAATTCAAACTCATCTACTTTGGGTAGATTTCTCCCAACAATGTAAGGATAGTCGTTCCCTTTTAATATTTGAGTAAAAGAAGCTTCTACTGTTATTTTATAATGTGGTTTATAACTTAATGCTAAATAGATTTCTTCTGCATTATCCACTAGGTAGCTGCCCAAATTGTAGTAGTTGGTTTCGAAGGTGGTTGTTGGGACTCTATGTTTAAAAGTCATGGGTTTTGTGTGAGTATATTCAGCCGTAAAACTGATGTTTTGGAGTAAGAAGTTGCTGGTTTTTAATCCAGCTTTGTAACTGATAAAATTGGTTCGTTTTGAATTCCCAATTCGGTCTTTCGAAAATTCATCAATAAAAAAGGATGAGTAGAGATGAATGTTTTTGATGTTTCGTGAACTAATGTTGAAAAAGAGTTGCGAATTTTCATTTTCCACGCCCCGTGTGAGTGTGTGATCTATGGATTTGAAAAACATGACTGGAATCAGGTATGCAGGCTGAATGCTCTTGTCGCTATAAACGATTGAATTTCCAAACGAAAAACTGAAGTTCTTAAATGGGCGAATGGTGAACATGTTGGCTGCTATGTATTTGTCGCTATATATTTCTCTATCCATACCGGTAGAGGTGGTGTAAGAGCGACTGCTGTCAATTTCCATCGAGACCAACCATCCGTGAAAATAGTTCAATTCAAACCAGTTGGTAGGGGTTAAATTTAGTTTTATGCTGGCAAACGAAGGGGTTCGACCTGATAAAATATTACTCCCATGATTGTTGTCGCCCCATTCGATATGATCTTTAATCAATCCAATATTTCCCCACTTCCAAGCGTAAGTAATTCCGCCTCGCATTTCGCTGTAGTCGGCTCCCAATCTGCCTCCATTGTTTACTTTATAACTTCCTCCTTCGTACAAGGTTAAGTTTGTAGGCTGGGCGTAGATGTCGTTTTTTTGATAATTATCGCGTAAGCTTGCGTAAATGGAGAGATTATCGCCAATGTAGCCCACAAAGTTTGCTCCAATTCTATTGTGATATCTATACTCTTTGTCATCCCGAATGTCGTAAGTTCTGCCTGCTATTGGTCGAATGGTTGCTCTGAAGTTTTTGTCGTAATAATTTATGCTTAATGGATTGAGTGAGTTGTCGAATGAACCGGTTTTTTTGAATACTGAGTATTTGCTTTTAGAATAACTCTCTTTGTTCTCGATCGCATATTCTTTCAACAAAAAATCTAACTCTTTTTGTTGACGATGATTGAGTTGTTCTTTGTTTTGTTCTGCTTCAATTAATTTTTCTAGAATAAAAGTTCTGCTGTAAGGTTTGATGGCCGAATTGAGTTTGATGACCTGTTTTGAAGCTAATTCATCCAAAAAATCATAGATTTTAGAGTTTTGAATATGCTCATACGCCACTTGCGAATGCCCATTTGTAGAGCAAAAAAGAATAACGATTGTGGTGAATAACAGCTGTGCGAAAAGAGTAGGTTTGTTCATATTGTCTTTGATATCAGGTTAAACTATTTGCTTCTAGCTCTTTTGAATAGAATGTTTTTTAAAATTAGGAAAAAATATTTTACATCAGTGATAAAAGGTCTATTTTCATATTGTAACAAGTATTTTTTTTCAGAAGCCACAATTTCGTCAATGTCTTTTGGCAAATCTACGTAATAGGGAGGGAGCAGTCCGGGTTTGAACTGGATTCTGTATTTTTGAAACTCTTCAGGATATAGTTTAAAATACTGTTCGCTCAGTGGACGGACTCCCACTAATTTAATCTCTCTCTTATAAATGTTGATGAACATCGGAAACTCATCAATCCAAAATTTCCTAAATATTTTTCCAGCAGTCGAAATTCGGAAATCATCTTTGAATTTTCCTCCTCTGTCAAGGTTGTTGTTTTGGTAAACAAATTCTTGGATGTATTCGCTGTATGGATGCATGGTTCTGAATTTCAATACATTAACTATCTTGCCATTTTTTCCAATTCTTCTAAGTTTTATAAGAGGTCCATACGTGGGTTCTAAATCAAGGATTGGCTTGGATGTTTTTTTCATCACATACCAAGTTTTCATATCAATTTGCTTATAATCGATGAGCTCAAATCCACATGAGTAGAGTCTACCCAAGACTTCCGCATGCGAAATCGCTCTGTCTTTACCTTTGGTAAAATAGAAATAAATTCGTTTAAAAAATGGCAACTTTGGCCATACTCTTTTATACGTGAAATAGAATAGGTAACAGCAATAATTAATTCCCCAAGGAATGGTTTTGAAAAAATGTTCCTTACGTGTTCGGTTTGTGATAGCATTGCAGATTAAATAACCTTCATGTTCTAGTTTTAATGTAATCGTTTGAAGATATTTGTTTATTTTTTGAATATCATTGATTGAGGATAAATTAACGATGTTCTTCGAAATATATGGGATTCTGAGAATATTAAATCTGGAGGTAGCTTTTAAATATTCTGTCTCTGAAGAAGTTTTATTGATGTGGATTTTAAATAAATCTAGCACCTCTTGACCTTCTGTTTTCCTAATCAATTCTATAATATCTTGATTTTCTTCATCGACATAATCGATACGTTTTACACAATTTTCCTCATTTTTTACCACTTTTTTCATTATTTTCAAGTGATCGATATCTTCTTTATTGGCTACAACCACTGCATGCTTATATGCTAATAAACTAAGAATCCAGATGATGTTTAGACTCAGTAAAATACCCAAGAAGCCAAGAATTACAACTCGACTTGGAAATGGTAATTCTAAAACATAAATAGAGGAGAGAAGTAAAACAGCACTTAAAGACCAACTGTAAAAATGTTTCTCTAAAAACAGTCGGTTACTGCTTTTATATGGTATCGTGTATTTTCTTAAAATCAGAGAAATTAATATATAAATAGCACTATATGAAGCAAATAGATAGAAAAATCGATTAAAGGTAAAAGAGAAAGAACTCTCTTTGAGGTATACAGAAATGGTGTAGGATAAGAGTAATAAGATGAAATCAAAGAAGAATCTAAAATTCATATATATATTATTTGTTAGCAAATTTACAACTTTAATTTCTTATACGAAAGAGTGACTTTACATGTTGTCCCCAATTGTATGTTTAAAAGTGATTGAAATTAATCATTTTTTACATTTGCAAAATTTGTATATTTGCACCATGAATGAGATGATATTAATCCTAGATTTTGGTTCGCAATACACTCAGTTGATTGCGCGAAGAGTTAGAGAACTCAATGTTTATTGTGAAATTCACCCGTATAACAAAATCCCAGCTTTTGGGAGCGAGTTAAAAGGGGTGATTTTGTCGGGCAGCCCCTTTTCAGTGAGAACAGAGGGAGCGCCTAATCCCGATATTAGCAATATTAGAGGCAAATTTCCAATGTTGGCTGTTTGTTACGGAGCGCAACTTTTGGCGCAACAAAATGGCGGAACTGTGTTGCCTTCAGAAACTCGTGAATATGGAAGAGCTCATCTTTCATTCGTGAATAACCAATCAGATTTATTGCAAGATATTCCTAATGGAAGTCAGGTGTGGATGTCGCACGGAGATACCATTTCGGTAATGCCCGATAATTTTGAAATTATTTGCAGCACTTCGGATGTAAAAGCGGGTGGATTTAAAATCAAAGGCGAAGATACGTATGGAATTCAATTTCACCCCGAAGTTTATCACTCTACCGATGGAATGACGTTGTTGAAAAACTATGTTTATAACATTGCTAAATGCAGCGGAAACTGGACTCCAGATTCATTTGTAGATACCACCATTGCTGAATTAAAAGAAAAATTGGGTTCTGATAAAGTTATTTTAGGACTCTCTGGAGGTGTAGATTCATCGGTAGCAGCTGTGCTTTTGCATAAAGCCATTGGCGAAAACTTATATTGTATTTTTGTAGATAATGGATTGCTTCGCAAAAATGAATTTCAAGAAGTATTGGATTCGTATCAGCACATGGGTTTGAACGTAAAAGGGGTAAATGCTTCTGCGGATTTTTATAAAGCGCTTAGCGGAATCACCGAACCCGAAGCAAAACGTAAAGCCATTGGCAAGACATTTATCGATGTATTTGATGCAGAGGCCAAAAAAATAGAAAATGTGACTTGGTTGGCACAAGGCACCATTTATCCTGACGTGATTGAATCGTTGTCGGTAAAAGGTCCATCTGCAACCATCAAATCGCATCACAATGTGGGCGGACTTCCCGATTATATGAAACTTCAAATTGTAGAACCGCTCAAATCGTTGTTCAAAGATGAGGTGCGTAGGGTAGGAGCTGCGATGGAAATGTCGGAAACATTGTTGAAACGCCATCCATTTCCTGGTCCAGGACTTGGAATCCGAATTCTAGGAGATATTACACCCGAAAAAGTAGCTATTCTACAAGAAGTGGATGATGTATTTATCAAACATTTGCGCAATTCGGGTTGGTACGACAAAGTTTGGCAAGCTGGAGTAATGCTCTTGCCAGTTCAAAGTGTAGGCGTAATGGGCGACGAACGTACGTATGAAAGCGTAGTAGCCTTGCGAGCAGTAAGTTCCACAGACGGTATGACCGCAGATTGGTCGCACTTGCCTTACGATTTATTAGCAAAAATTTCAAACGATATAATCAACAAAGTAAAAGGGGTAAACAGAGTAGTCTACGACATCAGCTCAAAACCACCCGCAACCATAGAATGGGAATAAAGGATTCAGGGTGCAGGGTTTAGGGTTCAGGGTTTCAGGGTTCAAGGTTCAGGGTCAATGGTTTAAGGTTCATGGTGCAGGGTTTGGTTTTAGTTCTACTTTATTACACGTTCTTCTTATTTATTGTATTCTTTCTTTCACTTCTTGGTTTTGTCACACTGAACAAAGTGAAGTGTCTCTTCTTACTTCTTAATTCTTTCTTTCTTCTTTTCACGTTTCACTTTTCACAACTCAAAAACACAAAGTCCTCTATAAACTACTTCTTACTTCTTACTTCTGTATTCTTTCTTCTTCTCACTCGTCACTTCTTCTTTCATATTCACATTTTAAAACTATGAAACACATTTTAAAATTCTTATTCCTGTTGACGCTTGTTTTTTCAAGTGTTGTCATTATTGCGCAAGTAAATAATGTTAAAAGTACTCGTATAGAGAATATTAACGGCAAATCTTATTACATTCATACCGTTGAAAAAGGTCAAACGCTGTATGGGATTTCCAAGATATATGCCGTTTCGGTGGATGAGATTTTAGAATATAACTCCGAAGCAGCTTCTGGTTTGAAAAAAGGGATGGATTTGAAGATTCTAACCAAACAGAATATGGGAACCCCAATCGTTCCAGAAATTAAAAATCCAGTAGTGGTTGCTCCGAAAAAATCCGACAGTGTCAAAGATAGTATCATTCAACATGTTGTAAAACAGGGAGAAACATTGTATTCAATTTCTGCTAATTACAAAGTGTCTGTGACTGATCTAAAAAAATGGAATGCCAATTTAACCGATCAGATTTCTGTGGGTGATACTATTTTGGTTCGTTTGCTGAATAAAAAAGATCAGGTAAACAATGCTCATATTGTTGAAATTATCAACAAAGGCGTGGATGTTGAACCCAAAGCAATTCCCTTAGATACGGTTAAAAAAGAGATTACTCCCACCGTTGTATCTAAATCATTCCGTGGTTATTATGAAGTTGCGTTGATGGTTCCATTTATGCTTTCTGATATAGCAAATTCGGAATCCATTAGATCAATTAAAGATCTTGAATCTGAAAAATCTTTTGAATTTATTCAGTTTTACGAATCCTTTCTCATTGCGTTCAAGCAATTTGAAAAATTAGGCGTAAAAGTCACATTGAGAGTGTATGATATTACGAGTGATACCAACCGATTGAATAAAGTGCTCAACTCGCTTGATTTTCAAAATGTAGACATGATCATTGGACCATTTTTTACCTCTACCTACAAAGTGGCTTCCAATTGGGCAAAAAAAAACCAAGTATATATTGTCAATCCATTTTCGCATCGTGATGATCTATTTGTGGATAATCCATTCACCATCAAATTAGTCTCTTCGGATAAAAGTCAGTCGCTTAAAATAGCTCAATATTGCAACTCCTTGTCCTCCGACGCAAATGTGGTTGTGGTTCATAATGGAACGGCTGATGAGAAGAAATTTTTATCACTTCTAAAGCAAGCATTTGCCACAGTTGCCAACAAAATTAGTGTGAAAGATGTTTTGTATAGTCAAAAAGGAATTGGTGGTGTAAGCGAGAAAATGGTGTCTGGTAAAATGAATATTGTGATCTCATTGCTTTCCAAAGAGGCGGTGGTTACTAACTTTGTTAGAAGATTGTATGAGCTAAAACGTGAGAATTTAATTCTTTTAGCACCCGATTCTTGGGAGAAATTTGACAACATTGAGACAGATTATTTTGAGTCGTTACACTTGCATCTATTTGATGGCTATTTTGTGGATTATTCGAATGAAAACTCAATTAAATTTGTCGAAGAATTTAGAGCACAATACAATACAGAACCAGATATCAACAAATACGCTTTTCAGGGGTATGATATCTGTACTTATTTTGTGGGAGCGCTCATCAAAGATGGTTATTCCTGGACCGAAAAATTAAATGATTATCACCCAGAGCTAATCAGTACAAAAATCAAATTACATCGAATAGACGAGAATTCTGGTTGGGAAAACACTGAATTACAAATATTCAAAATTGAAAATTATAAATTTGTGTCAGCTCAATAATTTTTGTGTCAATTTAGTACAAAGAAAGAAGAGGTATCAAAGAAAGAATGTGACGAGCTTCGCTCCGTTACTCCCGAAAAAACAGAAATCTCTGATTTCATTTTTTTTCGAGGATCCACGAAAAAATAACAATCCGCCAGTTGGCGGATTTATTTTTCGGGACCCGTTACCCCGTCACCTCTTCGTACTTCGTTATTTTTTCTTTAAAATCAGTTACATCCCAGCCTGAAAAGCATCCTTTATAATTTTGATATCCTGTTGTTTGGAGTTGTACAACACTGAAACAATATCAAAACGAAACTCTTCCATTATGTCATACTTTTCGGCATAGTGATTGGCTGCACGAATTAGAAAAAACTGTTTCTTTTTGGTGACAAAAGTTTCGGGCTCTCCAAAATAGTTTGTTTGACGAGTTTTTACTTCTACCAAGACAATCATATTATCCTCCTTCGCAATGATGTCTACTTCATCGTTTCCGTATCTCCAATTGGTGTGTAAAATTTCATATCCAAGTTTCCTTAGTTCGGCTAAAGCAAGCTCTTCGCCCGCTTTTCCTAAATCGTTGTGTTCTGCCATCGGTTAATTGTTAAAGGTTAAAGTGCTCGACTCTTTTGTGACTGAAAGGGTTACTTCGGCTCCCATTTTTAAAGCAAAATTTTGGTCAATATGTCCGGCTGGAAATCCAAAACAGACTGGAAATGAAAACTCTTTCACGGACTCATGAATTATCTCTTCGGCTGTTTTCCCAAAAGGGACTGTATTGTCGTGCATATCAGACATTCCGCCAACGATGAGACCTATTAAGTTCTTGATTTTTCCACTTCTTTTTAAAGAGAGAATCATTCGGTCGATGTGATAGAGATATTCATCTAAATCTTCCAAAAACAGTATTTTTCCATCGGTGTTAATGTCCGAAATAGATCCTTGTAAACTGTATAATATGGATAAGTTTCCCCCAATCAAAACTCCTTTTGATTGACCAATTCTGTTCATTGGAGTATTGGAAAACGAGTAGGAGAGAGGTTTCCCGGTGAGTGCGTTCAAAAGTGTGTTCACCGATTCATTACTTGAGCCATCAACTGGGAAATTGATGGGCATGGTGCTGTGGATTGTTTTTAGTCCCAAGTGATGAAGATGAGCATGTAAAACGGTGACATCGCTATACCCACAAATCCATTTTGGAGCTGATAACAGTGGGGTGAAATCAATAGAATCAATGATTCTAGCAGTTCCATAACCGCCTCTAGTACAAATTATTGCTTTGACTTTGGGGTGCTTGATAAGATATTCAAAATCTTCTGTTCTTTGTTCGTCAGAACCTGCAAATTGATTTTCGGCAGCATAAATATTTGGAGGAGTAACAACATTAAATCCTTGGTTTTTAAGAAAAATAATGACAGGTTCGAGTTCGGTTTTGGTTATTTTTCGGGCTGTGGAAACAAGTCCAATCGTATCGCCAATGGATAAATATTCTGGAGTAATCATCTTTATCTATTTATTTAGATGCAAATATACATTTTATTTATCCTAAATGAATTAATTGTAATTTAAAAAAACGAACTTAGCTAGAAGAAAGAGGTGCCAAAGTGACGAGTGACGAGTGACAGAGCGGAGTCTCGCTTTTCGCCGGTCTCGCTTCGCGGTCACTCGTCACCTGTCACTTCCCTCCATCGTCGCTTTCCCGAAAAAAAGAGCAGCCTAATGGCTGATCGTTTTTTTTCGAGGATCCACGAATTTTTACAAAATCTCTCCGCCGCGGCGGATTAAAATTCGGGACGCGGTCACTCCCGAAAAAACAATCCGCCAGTATGTGGATTTATTTTTCGGGACCCGTTACCTTCCTTCATCGTCACTTTTTCCTACAAACAATGAACATTGCTTTGTTAGCAAAAAAAAACAAAATACAATATTGAAAAACAAAACACGTTAATTTTGCATCATCAAATATTAAATTTAAAAGTATATGCTAAATACAATTTTGTTACAAGTCACAAAGGCAGGTGAGGCAGTGGCTGAAAATGTTTCCAATGCTCCAGTTGCAGCTCCTCAACAGTTTGAATCTTTGAATATTTGGAGTTTGACGTTAAAAGGGGGATGGATTATGATCCCATTGGCTCTTATGTCAATTCTTGCCATCTATATTTTTGTGGAACGTTTTATTACGTTGAACAAAGCCGGAAAGGATGATCCAAATTTCATGAACAACATTCGTGATTTTATCCACAATGGCCGTTTGGATTCTGCGGTGGCTCTTTGTAAAAACAATCAAACTCCGTTGGCAC
The DNA here is from genome assembly GCA_038240835.1 of Bacteroidales bacterium. Lineage (GTDB taxonomy): Bacteria > Bacteroidota > Bacteroidia > Bacteroidales > WCHB1-69 > JBAXTE01. The sequence continues at coordinate 57,123 of JBBRGJ010000001.1, forward strand.
GAATGATTGAAAAAGGGTTGACTCGTCTAGGGAAACCATTAAATGATATCAATGCTGCCATCGAGAATGTAGGAAAATTAGAAGTAACACGATTGGAAAAAAACATTGCGGCTTTAGCAACCATTGCAGGTGCAGGTCCAATGCTTGGTTTTTTGGGAACAGTTACTGGGATGGTGAAAGCTTTTTACGACATGGCCAAAGCTGGGAATAATATTGATATTCAATTACTTTCGAGTGGTATTTACGAAGCAATGGTTACCACTGTTGGTGGACTTGTAGTTGGTATTATAGCGTATATTTGTTACAATATATTGGTTGCAAGAGTTGAAAAAGTGGTCTATATCTTAGAAGCTCGAACCACTGAATTTATGGATTTATTAAATGAGCCAGTAGCTTAATTTATTTAAAATAGGATAGTTATGGCATTAAAAACCAGAAATAAGAGAAATATTGAGTTTAGTACCGCTTCTATGTCGGATTTGGTGTTTTTATTACTCATTTTTTTTATGATTACATCGACATTGGTGAGTCCAAATGCAATTAAACTTTTGTTGCCAAATAGCACCGGTCAAGTTAAATCTCCAAAGACCATGAACGTTTATGTGAGGGCTCCCGATGAATTTTATGTGGAAGAAAATCGTGTGCCTTTGGAAGAACTTTCTTTAAAGATTCAAGAAAACTTGGTTGGTCAACCTGATGATGCAACCGTTGTTTTACGTTCCGACAAAGAAGCAGCTGTTCAGTTGGTTGTAAATGTAATTGATGCGGTGAACAAAATAAATGAACAGTACCAAAAAAAGTACAAAGTTATTTTGGCAACAAATCCACAGAAATAACGTTAAACCTTATAGATCAAATCAAATTAGTGCAATATGTTAAAGATAAGCAATCAACATAAGGGAATTATTGGAACCGTGGTGTTTCATTGTCTTTTATTGCTCTGTTTCTTTTTTATGGGGTTTAAAACTCCATTACCTTTGCCCGAAGAGATTGGTACAGAGATAGATATGGGCGGTGGTGGCGGTGGTTCATCCAGTTCTGATGTAAGTACACCTGCATCATCCAGTCCCGAAGATTATGCTACCCAAAATTCTGAAGAATCGACAGCATTGACTAATAATAAAAATAAAGTCATCAGAAAAAATGTCGATAACAAAGTGGTAGAACCCAAAGTGGATGAACGTTTTATCTATAAAAAATCAAATAATAATGGTTCTGGCAATGGGAACGGCAATGGAAATGGTCCTGGCACTGGTCCCGGAAGTGGTCCTGGTGATGGAGGCGGAAATGGTCCCGGTCACGGTCCTGGCAATGGTCCTGGATTTTCTTTGAATGGAAGAAGTGCCAAAAGTTTGCCCGCTCCCGATTTTAGCAACATACAAGGAAAGGTAGTCGTTAGAATTAAAGTAGATCCAAATGGGAAAGTGATTGACGCAGAAGCAATTTCAAAAGGTTCAACCATTGCAAATAATAAAGTTTGGAAAAAATGTGAAGAATATGCAATGAGAGCAAAATTCAGTGCAAAATCTGATGCGCCGGATGTACAGCAAGGAACGATTACTTATATTATTGAGTAATAGTTTTGTAGATATATTTCTAAAATAAAAAAATGCTCAAGTATCGAAATATTTGAGCATTTTTTTTATGAAATCTTTTTAGGGGGAGAAGTGAACAGGTGAGTGAAGCTCGTTCTGAAAGAGGTGACGGAGTAACGGGGTAACGGGGTAACGGAGCGAAGCTCGTCTGAAGAAGTGGCCGAGTGGCGGAGTAGCCGAGTGGCGGAGTGGAGCGAAGCTCGACTGGCCTCGCAAGAGTCTCGCTTCGCGCCCGGACTCGCTTGCGCATCGTCGCTTCGCGCCCGGACTCGCTTGCGCATCGTCGCTTTGCGGTCACTCCGTTACTCCGTAGCCCCGTCACCTTCTTCACTCGTCACCCCGTTACTTTTTTCTCAAAGTATTATTTTTTTTTCTACTTTTGCAGCAAGACAAAAGTGACATTAAAAATAGGATCTTAGAAGGAAAAAAGGTTCATCTTTTTCGACAAAATATTTTTTTTAAAAAGAGTAAATCAATTGCTTAATTATGAATTACAAAGAAACGTTAGAATATTTATTTAATAGTTTGCCCATGTTTCATCGGGTTGGAGCTGCAGCTTATAAGGCAAATTTGGATAATACGTATAAGTTGATGGATTTAACGGGACATCCTTACGAGAAATTTAAATCAATCCATGTTGCTGGAACTAATGGAAAGGGCTCTAGTTCTCACTTTCTTGCTTCCATCATGCAGGAGCAAGGGCTGAAAACTGGGTTGTACACATCGCCTCATTTAAAAGATTTTCGCGAAAGAATTAAAATTAATGGGGTGATGATTTCCGAAGAAGAAGTTGTTGGTTTTGTGGAGAAATACAAGTCTAATTTTGAAGAAATTCAACCCTCTTTTTTTGAAATGACTGTGGCCATGGCTTTCTCTTATTTTGCTAAAGAAAACGTAGATATTGCAATTATAGAAACGGGCTTAGGTGGTCGTTTAGATTCAACAAATGTCATTCATCCACTGCTCTCTATCATCACAAATATTGATTTTGATCATACCGCTTTGTTGGGAAATACATTGGTTGAAATTGCCGGTGAAAAAGCTGGAATTATAAAGAAAAATGTGCCAGTGGTGATTGGAGAATCTTCGGTAGAAACTGATTCTGTTTTTATACAAAAATCAATTATTGAAGATGCTCAAATTGTATTTGCTGACAAAGTAAATTTGGTGGAGGATGTGGAGATGATAAATCCTTTTTTAATGAATTTTAAATTTGGAAATTATAATCTTTCTAGTCCACTAGCTGGAAAGTATCAGCTAAAAAATTTGGTCACCGTATGTACCGCCATCGATCTGTTGAATAATTGTACTGACATTCAAATCTCTCCAAAAAACGTGGAGTTAGGAGTTCGTAATGTGATCAAAAATACACAATTTGTTGGAAGATGGCATCGATTGAATGAGAGTCCTTTAGCCATTGCTGATACAGGTCATAATCCTCATGGTTTGTCTATTGTGTTAAAACAATTGGAGGAATTGCAAGCAAAAACACTTCATTTTGTCCTGGGAATGGTCAACGATAAAGATATTGATTTGGCGTTGTCGATGATGCCAAAAAATGCAGTTTATTATTTTTGCAAAGCAGATATTCCAAGAGGATTAAACCAAGAAATTTTGGCACAAATGGCTCAGAAGTTTGGATTAAATGGCTCGTGTTACTCTTCTGTGAATGAAGCATATCAAGTTGCCTTAAAAAATGCAAAACCAGAAGATGTCGTCTTTGTCGGAGGAAGTACGTTTACAGTTGCTGAGGTGGTTTGAAAGAGGTGACGAGTGACGAGTGACGAGTGACGGAGCGAAGCTCGACTGAAGAGGTGACGGGGTAACGGAGCGAAGCTTATCTGAGGAAGTGGCCGAGTTGCGGAGTAGCCGAGTGGCGGAGTGGAGCGAAGCTCGACTGGCCTCGCAAGAGTCTCGCTTCGCACCAGACTCCCTTGCGCATCGTCGCTTCGCGGTCACTCGTCACTCGTCACCTGTCACTTTCCTCCATCGTCGCTTCGCGGTCACCCCGTTATTTCGTCACCCCGTTACCTTCTTGCTCCGTTTCTTCGAAGTCATCCTCCATTTCCCCCCTTGGAAAACAGAGTATTGAAAGGGTTTTCTCTTTTCCTTTGTTCAATAAATGTTTAACAATTTTTTTGTTATAAAAATAGTGTAAAAAACAACTATTTTTCATACTTTTGCACGATAAAGTATAAAATTATGGATTTTAATTTTTCAAAAGATAAATTTGTAGGCGAAGGGCTAACCTACGATGACGTATTATTGGTGCCAGCGTATAGCGAAGTACTGCCTCGTGAGGTAAGTTTGCGTACTAAATTTACCCGCAACATTGAATTGAATATTCCTATTGTTTCGGCGGCAATGGATACCGTTACTGAGTCAGAAATGGCAATTTCTATGGCTCAAGAGGGTGGAATTGGTGTTTTGCACAAAAATATGTCGATAGAGGCACAAGCCACCGAGGTAAAAAAAGTGAAACGTGCCGAAAATGGAATGATTATCAGTCCCATTACGATTTTAGAAAATGCCACAGCGGGAGATGCGCTTAAACTGATGGCTGAGTACAAAATTGGTGGCATTCCGGTCGTGAACGAAAAAAACAACTTAGTAGGAATCGTGACCAATAGAGATTTGCGTTTTATTCGTGAAATGGCAAAACCCATCGCAACGATTATGACACGCAAAGTGGTGACTACTTCGGAGTTTACAACTTTTGAAAAAGCCGCCGATATTCTTCAAGAATACAAGATCGAAAAATTGCCAGTGGTGAATAAAGAGGGATTTTTAGTTGGCTTAATCACCTACAAAGATATTATAAAAATTAAAGCTCGTCCAAACGCCAACAAGGATAAAATTGGTCGTTTGCGTGTTGCTGCTGGGGTTGGCGTTACTGCCGATACACTCAGTCGTTGCGAAGCTTTGGTGGCTGCAGGCGTAGATGCTTTGGTGATTGATACGGCTCATGGTCACTCCAAAGGAGTTTTGGAAATGGTTAGAAAAGTAAAAGATTTATATCCAGAAATTGAGTTGGTGGTTGGAAACATTGCAACGGCAGAAGCAGCTTTGGATCTCGTAAAAGCGGGAGCTGATGCTGTAAAAGTTGGAATTGGACCAGGATCAATATGCACTACTCGAATCATTGCAGGCATTGGCGTTCCTCAATTGGGCGCAATTTATGCAGTTTCACAAGCACTTAAAAATACAGGCGTTCCTGTAATTGCCGATGGTGGAATTCGTTACACTGGCGATATTGTAAAAGCAATTGCGGCAGGTGCCGACTGTATTATGGCAGGCTCGCTCTTCGCTGGCGTGGATGAATCTCCAGGTGAAGCAATTATTTTCGAAGGACGTAAATATAAAACATACCGAGGAATGGGATCCATTGATGCGATGCAAAAAGGGTCAAAAGATCGCTACTTTCAAGATGCTGAAGATGATCTTGGAAAGTTAGTTCCCGAAGGTATTGTAGGTCGCGTAGCTTATAAAGGAAGCCTTTCAGAAGTGGTTCACCAAATGACTGGTGGACTTAGAGCTGGAATGGGTTACACCGGTTCTGCAAGCATTGACCATCTGAAAAAATATGCTAAATTTGTAAAAATAACTCATGCAGGAATGGTCGAAAGTCATCCTCATGATATTACAATTACCCGTGAAGCACCAAATTATTCAAGATAAATTATTAATCAACATTAAACTTAAAAAAAATATGAAAAGAGTTTCAATTGTGTTTGTTTTTATAATGGCAAACCTATTTTTATCACAACCTATTTTTGCTCAAAAGAAAGGGACTGCTAATAAAGCTACGAAACCTACTACTCAAACAAATGTAGCGACTCCAGTTCAAATAGAGGATCCTATTTTGATGACGATTAATGGTGAAAAAGTCACTAAATCGGAATTTTTAGGTGTATTTCTAAAAAATAATTCGAATAAAAATGCGCCCATTGATCAAAAAAGCATCAATGAGTACTTAGATCTTTATATCAATTTCAAACTGAAAGTAAAAGAAGCTGAGTTGTTGAAATACGATACTTCTGCTGCATTTATTAACGAGTTAGCAGGATATCGCAAACAGTTGGCACAACCTTATTTGGTCGACAAAGAGGTAAATGAAGTATTGTTGAACGAAGCTTACGATCGTTCCAAATTTGATGTTCGCGCGAGTCATATCTTGATTCGTTTGGATAAAGACGCATCTGCAAAAGACACCTTGATCGCCTATAATAAAATCTCTGCATTAAGAAATCGTTTTATCAAAGGCGAATCTTTTGCTAAATTAGCGGTAGAAGGTTCCGAAGATCCATCCGCTCGCGATCAGAGAGAAGAAGGTGGACGTCCTGGATACAAAGGAAACAAAGGTGATTTGGGCTATTTTTCAACATTTGACATGGTTTATCCATTCGAAAATGCAGCTTTTTCTACACCAGTAGGTCAAGTTTCTTCAATTCTTAGAACCGATTTTGGCTACCACATTTTATACGTTGTTGATAAAAAACCTGCATTAGGAAAAGTTCATGTTGCGCACTTATTGGTAAAACTACCAGAGAATGCAACCAAAGCTGATACCATCGCTGCATTAGCAAAAGTGGCTGAAGTAGATGCGAAAATCAAAAATGGAGAAAATTTTGAGGAACTTGTAAAAACGTATTCCGACGACAAAGGATCTTCTCCAAAAGGTGGATTATTGCCTTGGTTTGGTCCAAATAGAATGGTTCCAGAGTTTGTGTCTGTTCTTTACAGTCTCGAATTAAACCAAGTATCTGCACCTGTAGCGACAATTTATGGATGGCATTTTATTAAAATGGTAGAAAAAAGCAAAACTCAATCTTTTGACGAAGTTAAATCTGAATTGAAAATGAAGATTGCGCGTGATGTTCGTTCCAATAAGAGTAAAGATTCATTCATCGAGAGATTAAAAGCAGAATATTCATTTGTCTATTATCCTAAAAATGTGGATGAATTTGCTTCACTATTAGATTCTTCATTTCACACAGGAAGCTGGAAAGCAACAAAAGCTTCTGGTTTAACCAAACCAATCTTTGTGCTTGATGGAAATAAATATACACAACCTCAATTTGCGGAATATTTGGAAAAACATCAAGCGGATAATTCGAAAGAAGAGTCTGGTTCTGTGTTGAAAAATAGATTCAAATCGTGGGTTGAAGAAGAGATTGTAGCTTACGAAGATTCTCGTTTGTCGGAAAAATATCCTGACTTTAGATTATTGCTAAAAGAGTATCGTGATGGTATTTTATTGTTTGATTTAACCGACCGTAAAGTTTGGTCTAAAGCAATTAAAGATACTGTAGGGTTAGATGATTATTACGATGATTTGAAAAATAACTACAAATACCCACGCCGTGTGGATGCTACTATTTACAAAGCAAAAGATGAGAAAAGTGCGAAAGCTGCTTTGAAAACGATTAAAAAAGAGTCTGCAAAAGGAACTGCTCCTGCTGAAATCGCTAAGATGGTCAACAAGAAAGGGGAGTTGGTAAAAGTAGAAACAGGTCTCTTTGCTGCTGGTGACAATGTAATCCTTGATGAGATTGAGTGGAAAGAAGGACTTTCGGGTGTTGAATACATTAAAAATAGTTTCAATATCATACGTATTTCAAAAGTATTGGCTCCTTCGGTTAAACCACTTTCCGAAATCAAAGGAATTATTATTTCTGAATATCAAAACTATTTAGAAAAAGAGTGGATTCGCGAACTAAAAGCTAAATATACAGTAGTTGTAGATCAAGAAGTATTAAAATCAATAAAATAGTCGTTGAAAAAAAGTGTAATCTTCTGCTTTTTTGCAGTTCTGATGTTTCTCTCTTCTTGCAATAACCATCGAGATGATGTGGCATTGGCAAAAGTGGGTAGTGAATATTTGTATGCCTCCGATTTGAAAGGATTGGTCTCAGATAACGCTACCTCTGCCGATAGTGCATTGATCGTAAGTAGTTATGTTCAATCGTGGGTAGAGCAACAGATTATGGCTCAAAAAGCAGAAGATGAACTTCCTTCGTCTAAAAGAGATTTTAAAAAGCAATTAGAAACCTATAAACTCTCGCTTTTGATTCAGGCGTATGAATTTGATTATGTCGATAAACATTTAGATACATTGGTTTCAGAAAAAGAGATTTCTACCTATTATAATACGCATGTATCCGATTTTCAATTGAACTCAAATATTATTCAACTGATTTTTGTGAAATTCAAAAATTCACATCCGTTGATTAATCGAGTGAAACAGATGCTGTTCTCAAAAGCTCCCAATAAAAATTTGATTTCTAAGACGGTAGAAAAAGAAGCAGAGAACTTTTTTTTGGATGATAAAACATGGCTATTATTCGACGATATCACCAAAGAGTTGCCTCTTCAAAACTTTCAACAGTCTCAGTTTTTCTATAATAATCAGCTTGAGATAAAAGATTCATTGTATCATTATTTAATTGTGATTAAAGACTTTAAAATAAAAGATGGTGTTTCTCCGTTGATGTACGAACGCGAAAATATAAAAACGATTATCTTAAATAATAGAAAGAATATATTGTTAGAAAAACTACGATCAGAGGTTAAGAAAAAAGCGATAGAAAACTCTGATTTCGAAATATTCCAAAAATAAATAAAATGAAATTATTAAAATTAAGTGCTCTGTTTATTGTCCTTTTTGTGATGGGCTTTTCGGTGAATGGTCAGGATAAGAAACCTGTAATCGATGAAGTAGTCGCCACTGTGGGAAATAAAGCGATTCTGTTGTCTGAGATTGAAAATCAGTATCTTCAATATAAATTGCAAAATCAAACGGAAGATTCAGACATCGATATCCGATGCATGATTTTGGATAATTTGATGTTGAGTAAACTCTTGATTACGCAAGCCCAATTGGATAGTGTCGAGATTACCGATGGTCAAGTGGAAGAGAGAATTGAGCGAAATATGAGATACTTTATTTCGCAATTTGGCTCTAAACAGAAATTGGAAGAGTATTACAAGAAAAGCATGAAGGATATTAAAGATGAGTTGCGTGATAATGTAAGAGAGCAGCTTTATGTTGAATTTATGCAAGAAAAAATAACCAGAGGCGTTGTTATTACACCTTCGGAGATCAATACCTATTTTAAGAAAATACCAGTGGACAGTATTCCAATTTTTCCTGCAGAATATGAGATGTCTGAAATTGCAAAAGTTCCAAAAATATCTCAAAATCAAATGGATGCGGCTAAGTTTAAACTCAATGGACTGAGGGATCGTATTGTCGCAGGCGAAGGTTTTGCTACATTGGCAGTATTATACTCCGAAGATCCGGGTAGCGCTGTAAAAGGTGGCGAATTGGGTTTTGTAAATAGGGGAGAGTTGTATCCAGAATTTGAAACCGCTGCTTTTGCGCTTAAACAAGGAGAGATATCGCCAATTATTAAATCAAAAGCTGGTTATCATATCATCCAGCTGATTGAGCGCCGTGGACAATCCATCAACGTACGTCATATTTTGATTATGCTGAAACCAGCGATGGAAGATATGATTAGCGTGAAATCTTCGCTCGATTCGGTGTATACATTGCTCAAAAGCAGTTCGTTATCCGTGGATGAAGCTATTTCGACTTATTCCGAATCTCCGACCAAAAAGAACGGTGGATACATTATTAACCCATATTCAGGTAGCCTTTCATTCTCCGAAAACCAAATGGACGAGTCATTAGCTTCTGCTGTTGAGAAACTTACAGTTGGTGAATTTTCAAAACCAATGGTTTCCAAAAACGAAGAGGGTGAACTCTGTTACCGAATAGTGATTCTTAAAAAGAAAACAATGCCTCATAAAGCGAATATTTTAGACGATTATGATAAAATTCAAAAAGCAGCTTTAGAAGATAAGAAACAACGAACATTGGATAAATATGTATCCGATAAAATTGTGGATATTTATATAAATATTTTGCCAGCATATAAAAAGTGTTCATTTATGCACACGTGGATAAAGGAGTAGTTTATGATGATTTTTAAAGATGATGTAGAAGCCGTAGACGCTTTTATTGAGAAATATAATAGGATTAGAAAAGAGGTGGCCACGGTCATTGTTGGTCAGGATGATGTAGTGAGAGATGTGCTTATTGCTATCTTTTGCAGAAGTCACGCCTTGTTAGTAGGTGTTCCCGGATTAGCAAAAACATTGATGGTGACCACCATTGCTAAAAGTATTGGTTTGTCGTTTAATCGAATTCAGTTTACGCCCGATTTAATGCCGAGTGATATTATGGGAACTGAAATTTTGGACGAAAGTCGTAAGTTGAAGTTTGTAAAAGGTCCGGTGTTTTCGAACATTGTACTTGCCGATGAAATCAACAGAACTCCGCCAAAAACACAATCAGCGTTGTTGGAAGCTATGCAAGAGCGGACCGTTTCCATCGCTGGAACTTCGCACCAACTGCCCAATCCATTCTTTGTACTTGCTACACAAAACCCTATTGAACAAGAGGGAACCTATACATTGCCCGAGGCTCAACTCGATCGATTTATGTTTAATATCAACTTAGATTATCCCTCTTTTGATCAGGAGTTGGAGATTGTGAAAAGTACAATCACCCGAGATTTACCTGAACCTGCTTCGGTGATGTCGGTGGAAGAGATTTTGTTTTTTCAACAGTTAATGCAACGAATTCCAATTGTGGAGAATGTTTATCGATATGCTGTAAATATTTCTGTAAAATCTCGTCCAGAGACTGAAATGGCTCACCCTTATGCCAACCAATATCTTTCGTGGGGCGCAGGACCTCGTGCTTCGCAGAATCTGATTATGGCAGCTCGCTGTCATGCTTTGATTCAAGGGAAACATGCTCCAGATATTGAAGATGTTAGAGCCGTGGCTCCATCTATACTTCGACATCGATTGGTGAAAAACTATAAAGCCGAAGCCGATGGTGTTTCTGTAGAGAATATCATTGAAGCATTTTTGAAATAAGTAATTTTGGATTTTTCTTGATTTGAAAAACGGAATCTATTCCTTTAATAAAGAAGAATCTTACAATCATAAAAACGACATTAATAATCACTAATATCAATTTATAAATTATGAAAAGTCTTTTCCTTCGAGAAATAAAGAGCTTTTTAAACTCACTGATTGGTTACATCATCATCAGTGTTTTTCTTGTCATCACAGGACTCTTTTTGTGGGTATTCCCACTCGACTTTAACGTGTTGAACATGGGATATGCAAACCTTGATGGGTTGTTTATCATTGGGCCATACGTTTTCTTGTTTTTAGTGCCTGCCATTACCATGAAGTCTTTTGCAGAGGAGAAACGGTCAGGAACCATCGAAATTCTTTTCACAAAACCGCTCTCTGATTTAGAAATTATTTTAGCGAAATTCTTTGCAGATATTACCTTGTTGGTTATCTCCTTAATTCCCACACTTATTTATTTCTACTCTGTTTATCAACTTGGATTTCCAAAGGGAAACCTTGACCAAGCAGCGATGTGGGGCTCTTATTTGGGCCTTGTTTTTATAGGTGCTACTTTTATTTCAATTGGACTTTTTGCCTCTTCTGTTACCGAGAACCAAATTATTTCGTTCGTATTAGCACTTCTGCTTTGTGGAACCATGTTTATCGGTTTTGAGTTTATGTACTCGCTCGAGTTATTTGGATCTTTCGACCTTTTTGTAAAATCGTTAGGAATGAGTCAACACTATTCTTCTATCAGTAGAGGAGTCATAGATACACGAGATGTAATCTACTTTTTAAGCGTCATCGCTTTCTTTACTTTATTGTCTAAGGTTTCACTTCAAAGCAGAAAATGGTAATGGAAACATCAAATATCAAACAGGTTGAAATGAAATCAACTGAGAAAAAATCCTTTTTTAATCGCCGAAATGTCAGAAAAATCAACATCATTCAGCTGGTTGTTGCGTTTGTATTCCTGATATTATTTAATGTTATTAGCTCTTTTATCTTCTATCGACTTGATTTAACTGCCGAAAAACGCTTCACACTTTCCAAAGCGACCAAGGAGATGTTGAAAGAGTTGGATGATATTGTCTACTTCAAAATTTATCTAGATGGTGATTTTCCTGCTGGTTTCAAACGATTGCAAAAGGAGACCAAAGAGATTTTAAACGAGTTCAGAGCTTATTCGGATAATATTCAATACGAATTTGTAAACCCAACGGAAGGAAAAGATAAACGAGAACTTGGAATGTTGTACAATCAACTGGTGAAAAAAGGGATTGAACCTACTCAAATGCAAAATAGAACGGCAGAAGGAGTGGAGACAAAAGTGGTTTTTCCAGGTGCTATTGTCACTTACAAGAATCGTGAGTTGCCTTTGCAGTTGCTGATGAGCAATATGAGTTTGGGGTCTGAAGATGTTTTAAATGCTTCTATTCAAACGCTGGAATATAATATTGCAAGTGTAATCAAAAAGTTGCAAAACCCTGTTAAACCCAAAATTGCATTCATCGAAGGTCACGGAGAACTGGATGTGAACCAGGTGATGTCTATTTCTAACGATTTAAACTCTTTTTATGAGATAGAACGCGTTCGTTTGGATGGACAAATCAATAGTTTGCGTGTCTTCCAAATGGATTCTGTGTCTGGAAAAACCGTGATTTCGAATAAGTACAAAGCCATCATTATTGCCAAACCTGATTCTACGTTCTCTCAACAAGATAAGTTTATCATCGATCAATATGTGATGCGTGGTGGAAATATATTATGGTTGGTAGATCCTGTATTTGCCGAAATGGACAGCATGAGCGTAAAAGGGGAGTCAATTGGAATTCCAAATGAGCTAAATTTAACGGATATGTTTTTCCGCTATGGAGTTCGGATGAATGCCAACTTATTGCAGGATTTGAATGCACTTCCAATTCCGATTATGACTGGTAAAATGGGAAATCAACCTCAGATGGAGATGATTAGTTGGTTGTACTTTCCAATATTAACACCACTGACGAATCACCCTATTACTAAAAACCTAAATTCAATCCGTACCGAGTTTATCAGCAGCATTGATACGGTAGGCGATCCAGATATTAAAAAATCTATATTGCTGACTACTTCTAGATACACTAAAATGGTGAATGCACCAGCAATTATCAGTTTAAATGTGTTGAAAATCAAACCCGATAAGAGAGAGTTTGGCTTAAATAGTCTGCCGGTGTCGGTTTTGTGCGAAGGAAAGTTTACTTCTGTGTTCAAAGATCGGTTGACGGGCGACATGGATACTAATAACTTGATCTCTTTCATCGAAAAATCAAAAACTGCCTCTAAAATGGTCTTTGTGGCCGATGGAGATATCATCAAAAATCAATTTTCGAAACAAGGACCTTTGCCATTGGGATACGACAAATATACCCAGATGAATTTTGGGAATAAGGATTTTATTTTGAATGTGATGAATTACTTGTGTGGTGACGAAACATTGATGCAAGTAAGAGCACGTGAGGTTAAGATCCGATTGTTGGACAACAACAAAATCTTACGTAATAAATTCTATTGGGAGATGTTTAACATAGCAACGCCCCTTGTCGTTATCTTCTTGATGGGATTGGTGTTGATGTTTTTAAGAAAGAAAAAATATTCTAAATAATTTTAAAAAATAGATGAAAAAGAATAAAATTACCATTATTTCGATTTTAGCACTTACCCTTGTTGCGATTATTTTAATAGTTATCAACAATAGGAAAAGCACAATGAGTCGTTACGAAACTGAGTTTGCTATTAATGATACAGCCTCGGTGTCTAAGATTTTTATTGCCAATAAAGCTGGGAAAAGCGTAAAATTGGTCAGAGAAGGGGTGGATAAGTGGCAACTGAATGATAAATATGAAGCCACCGTGGAAAATGTGACTTTGTTGCTTGCAGCCATGAAGAGCATTCGTGTATATTCGCCCATCCCTAAGGCAGCACACAACAACATGGTTAAACGTATGGCCTCGGCATCCACAAAAGTTGAGATTTATCAAAATGTTCACTTTATCGATTTCTGGGGAATGAAACTTTTTCCATACGAAAAATGTACACGTACATACTACATGGGCGATCCAACCATGGATAACAGCGGAAACTTTATGATGATGGAAGACGCAAAACATATTTTCATTGTCTCATTGCCTGGTTTTAGAGGTTTTATCTCTCCAAGATATTCATTTTTAGAACAAGATTGGCGCGATCATACTGTTTTTAGATCCAAACTATCTCAGATAAAAGAGGTTAAATATGAGCTAATAGAGGCTCCAAAAGAGTCGTTTAAAATAGTAGCTTTGGGAAATAGAAAATTTGATTTGGTTAGACTTTCTGATAATGCCACCGCTCCTCAATACGATACCGCTAAGGTTATCGATCAACTTTCACTTTTTAGAAGTCTGAAATATGAAGCAACAGTGACAGATATGGATCCTGTGAAAAAAGATTCTATCATCAGAAACAACCTCTTTCAAGTTACAACATTAACGGAGACCTCTGGAAAAGTAACCAAAGTAAAAATGTACAGGATTCCAGAATTGCTTATTCTTGACCAAACAGATATGAACATTGTTCAGATGGATTATAGCCGAGAAAAGTTCTATATCATAATAAATGATGCCAAAGAGATGCAGATTGCTCAGTACTTTGTCTTTGAACGATTGCTCCAACCTTTAAGTTATTATCTTACTCGTTGATAACTTTATTTCTTACGTAATAAATATTTTTTTATATTTGCTAATTGCAATACATATTATTCAAAAAAACAGCGACCAATGAAATTTATAGTATCGAGTTCCCAGCTTTCAAAAAGTTTACAATCAATTAGCGGTGTGTTGACTAACAACGGAGCCGTTCCAATTATTCAAAACTTTTTATTCACCGTTAAAGGTGAGACTCTTTCAGTATCTGCTACTGATTTAGAGACAACCATGACTACAAACCTAATGCTCAGCAAGTCTGATACTGACGGATCGGTAGTTATTCAGTCTAAATTACTCATGGATACCATTAAAAATTTACCAGAAGTTCCTATGATTTTTAACATTGATTTGGAAGCGAATCTTGTTGAAATTCAAGCAAATGAAGGTTCTTACAAATTAGCTTGCTTTAATGCAGATGATTTTCCAATGCCTAACGATCTTGAAAATGCAAACCATGTTCAACTCTCTTCTTCATTGGTGAAATCGGCTATTACCAAGACTTTATTCGCTACCGGAACGGATGAGATGAGAATTGCAATGACCGGCGTTTTCTGTGAGTTAAGTGCAGAAAATGTAACATTTGTGGCTACCGATGCTCATAAATTGGTTAGATATCGTCGTACAGATGTATCTTCAAGCAACTCATTCTCGTTTATTTTTCCAAAAAAACCGTTGAACCAATTGAAATCAAATCTTCCAGATGATGATTCTATGGTTACCATCGAGTATGATAGCACCAATGTGAGATTTATATTTTCTAACTTTATCTTAAACGCTCGTTTAATTGATGGAAAATATCCAAATTACGAAGCCGTAATTCCAACCAACAATCCAAATGTTTTATTTATAGAACGTGTGTCGTTGTTGAACTCTTTACGTCGTGTTTCTATCTATTCAAATCCTTCGGTGATGCAAGTGCGTTTTAAACTTAGTTTAAATGATCTTGTGTTGAGCGCTGAAGATTCTGAATTGAGCAACTTGGCCGTTGAAAAACTAAATTGTAATTATGATGGCGACGAAATGGAAATTGGATTTAATGCTAAATTCCTAATCGAAATGCTAAATAACCTCGAAACTTCGGATGTTAAAATCGAAATGTCACAACCAAGTCGCGCTGGTATTCTTTACCCAGTGGATAATCCAAATACTGCCGAAGAGATATTGATGTTGGTGATGCCAGTGATGCTAAACAGCTAGTGTTTGCAAGAAAACGTCAATTTTTCCGTTACGCTTGCAAATAAAATAGGTTATTTACAAAAGTAAACGCCCTATTTTATTTGCCACGCAAGCCTCAAACTTGACGTTTTCTTTGTACAAACACATTTCTCTTAAAAATATTCTATACCAATAATGCCCGTTGAGATTGTCTCAATGGGCATTATTTAGATAATACAGTTAAAAGATTCCTCACTTAGTTTTGTTCGGAATCTCGATCTTTTTGTTGGATTTGTTTCAGATAGAATAGTGTCAGATTTGTTTCTTTCTGATTTTTTTTGCATTTTGAGACCGTTGCAAAAGTCAAAAATCAAGGCTTTTGAGAAATTTTAACACGCAGTTTACTGCTGTAAATGAGTAGTTTAAATTTTTCGAATAACGCAGAGTTTGGGGTTTTGCAACGGTCTCATTTTTTATATTGCAACTCCTTTTATGGAAAAAACAAGAGCCAAAGATGGTCTTTTGCAACACTTTCTATCTTTCGTCTAAAGCGCCAATGATGTCATACACAGAATTAAATCCATGACGGTTTAAATATTCATCAATTCCAAGTACAATTTTTTCGCTGATGGCTGGATCGATAAAGTTGGCAGTTCCTACTTGTATGGCCGTTGCACCTGCCAAAAAGAATTCGATGGCATCGGTGGCGTTCATAATTCCACCCAAACCTACAATTGGAATTTTTACCGCTTTGCTCACTTGCCAGACCATTCTGAGTGCAATCGGTTTGACTGCGGGACCTGAGAGTCCACCCGTAATGGTCGAAAGGAGCGGTTTGCGACGTTCTGCGTCTATAGCCATCCCTAGCAAGGTGTTGATTAAAGATACTCCATCTGCTCCCATATCTTCCACCGATTTTGCAATTTCTGCAATGTTGGTTACATTCGGCGAAAGTTTTACAATCATCGTTTTTTTGTAAACTTCTCTCACTGCTTTTGTCACTGCTTGAGCCGAAGCACAAGAGGTGCCGAAAGCCATACCGCCCTCTTTTACGTTGGGACAAGAGATGTTGAGTTCGATGGCTGGAATGTTTTTCAATTCGTTGATTTTCTCAGCTACGGCAACATAATCCTCCAGCGTTGAACCAGAAACGTTTACAATGATGTTGGTATTATAATGTTTTATTTTTGGATAAATCTTTTCGATAAAATAATCTACGCCATTATTTTGTAATCCTACGGCATTCAGCATTCCCGAAGGTGTTTCGGCCATTCTTGGG
Source organism: Bacteroidales bacterium (assembly GCA_038240835.1). Classification (GTDB taxonomy): domain Bacteria; phylum Bacteroidota; class Bacteroidia; order Bacteroidales; family WCHB1-69; genus JBAXTE01. The sequence goes on from JBBRGJ010000001.1 coordinate 73,811, forward strand.
TATGGATTTCCTTCGCGATGGTGGATAGTGGTTCCTTTTACAATGATTCCACCTAGTGAATTTATATCTAGAAAATCTTCATACTCGGGTCCATAACCAAAGGTTCCGGATGCTGTGGTTACTGGGTTTTTAAACTCCAGATTGCCAATGTTTATCTTTAAATTTGCCATTTCAGTTTTTTTACGTTGAACACTGGTCCCTCGGTGCACACACATTTATGTCCCTCTTTTGTATCCGTTACACAACATAAGCAGGCGCCAATTCCGCAAGCCATTGTGTTTTCTAGAGATACTTCACACTCCACGCCTGCTTGGGTTGCAAGTGATGCTATTGCTTTCATCATTGGGCCGGGACCGCAAACAAAAACTTTATCAAAATTTTTAATGGTGTTAAAGACGGTGTTGTGGGTAATCATTCCCTTTTCGCCTAAACTTCCGTCTTCGGTGGATATATAGACATCGCCTAATTTGGAAAAATCTTCAATCATGTGAATGCCATCCCTATCTCTGGCACCAAATAGGAGTGTGGGACGAATGCCCGCTTCCACAATCTTTTTTGCTAAATAATACAACGGAGCCACGCCACAGCCTCCACCAATAAGCAGTGGCTTTTTGGATTCTTGGTAACTAAAACCATTTCCCAACGGAAAAAGAGTGTTTAGTTGGGAACCTACTTGGTAAATAGACAAATGTTGCGTTCCACATCCTACTATTTTAACAAAAAAACCGATGCTATTGTCGCTTGTGCGGACATCGTGAACACTAATTGGACGACGCAAAAAAGTGGTCTTTGATTCAGGGATGTCGATGTTGACAAATTGACCTGGTAATACATCCGAAAGGTCGTTTTTGCTGGTTGCATAAATCACAAAGTGTTCGTGATTGAGTGGTTTAACTTCGGTGACAATTAGATTTTCAATGCGTTTCATTCTTTTCAATTATAAAAAAATTATTACGGGCATTATGCGTTAAGGTGTAAAAAAAAGTCCGCTAAGTAGCGGACTGAAATATCATTATTTCTCTTCAGAAGCCGGTGATTCTTCAACTTCTTCTTCAATCTCTGAAAAATCAATAGAATTGTTCTCTTGGAGAAGATTATACCAAGTGAAAAGTTTCTTCATATCGGAAACATATACGCGGTCGCGGTCAAATTCTGGCAATACGGATTCCATATAATCCTTTAGAACCTTAGGATCTGATTTTGGATCAATTGCTTTTCCTCCGTTTTCTTTGTCAAATATCGATTTAAAGACCTCTCTCAAAGGAACATCTTTTTCGTAAGTAAACATGCTGATCTCCTCTAGTGAGCTGATGCGATCAGTTGCAAATGCTGGAAAACGTTTTTTGTCGGAAATAGACTCAACTATAACCCCATTTTTGTTTTTTGAGACGAGAACGTACAGACCACTTTTCCCTGAAATGGAAAGAATTTCGCTTAGTTTCATTCGTTTTCTTTTTTAGTTTTTATTGTATTTGTGTTTATTTAATCTTCAAAATTAAGAATAAAGCATTATAATCTTCTACTTTTTTGATAATTATTACTGCTTTTTTTGAAATTAAATTTAAATGCTTTTGTAATGTTTAGATATTCAGCTTGTTAGGATAATTGATGAACGAAATTATTTTTTATCTCCAATCAATACGCCCGATATATTCCATGAATTAAAGCTACTTCCTTCGGCTTTGCCTTGATCTATGGCTACTTTTAACACATGTTTGCCGGCAGATAATGCTGGAATTGCAATGTCTATTGGGTTGGTGGCAGTGCCCGGACACCAGCCTGAGCGACTGTAATCGCTAGATGTTACCCCGTTCCAAAAGTTTCCAGAAGCTGGATTTAATTGTCGGTAAGTGGCACAATCGCATCGCCAAGGAATAAATCCATGGATCTTTTGGTCATCAATGAAGATTTTATTCTCCTTTTGATTAAACTCATCGCCGTTTTCCCAGCCACCATGACCGGTAGTGATGTAGCGAAGTTTTACATTGGTAATATCGGATGGTATTTCAAATTCAATTCGAAGAGTGTCCTGGTCAAAAAACAGCGCATACTCCTGACTGGCCATTTCTAAAACATTGTTGGTGCAAAATAGTGGTTTTACCCACGCTCCAGTTTTGCTCACTTCTGTGGTGACTTCTTTTGTTTCGGGGTAATGTTTTAACGATAGATTGATGATATGGCCTCCTTTATCGTAGTTGCCAATAAATGCACCAATCCAAACTTCTCCTTTTAATAATGGCATTAGAGGCGTAATATCTTGTTTGTAAAACGCTGAATCTGCCCACATAATTCCATCTACAGCGACTTGTGTATTAAAATGGTTTACCCCAAATGGAGTGAAAAATCGGATGAGTTCAACAATGGGTTCATAGTTTTCGGTGGCCACCATGCCCTGATACTTTTTTCCGTTTTTGGCTGTGAAATATGGAAGTTTGTCAACTCCTTCCAAACAACCTTCCAAAAAAGTTTTAGGCAACCTTGCTGGAATCATAAATACAGAACCCGTTCGGTCGTAGGCATCTCCATTCGAAAACTCTGTGAGCTCCGCAAAAAGTAACCCATTTTGAAAACTAGGAATATTGATTTTCTTCAAAACAAGAGTTCCATGCGCTACTCTAATCGTTTGAATTAGATTATCCGTTTGCACAACGCTGTCCATGCAGCCAAAACAAATCTGTTGCTGACTAAAAACGGGAATATTGGTAATGTAACCATTGGTGATGGCGGTTCTATATTCTGTACTTGTAATTTCTTTGAACCCTTTTGGAATATCGATATTTTTCACCTGATTGTTTTCTGATATTTTGGTCGCTCTAATTTCTGAAGTTCCATTCATGACAATTCTGAGCGCTACGCCATTTGGAATTCCAAACGAGGGCAGGGGAGTTGCTCTGATGGTTTTGCTCTCCCATACCGATACATCGATGGTGTTTGAACGTATATTTGTGGTGTAAATATTACAAATTACACCCAAAACAGTGTCTTTTTTCTTTGTCAATTCAAGTTTTGGAAATCGATCAAAATCTGTAACATACATTATCTTTTCTTTCGAAACAAATGTAGCTGTTTGGTAAACTTTTGAAGAGTCGGAAATGAATGTTTTTATCTCTTCCGGAACCTGCGGAATCATCTTAGTTTTGCCCAATACATCCTTAATCGTACATCGATTTCCCACTTGAGTAAGGATGGTTTGATTGGACTCTTCGTCCGTTTTGCCGTTGTAATAATTGGTGTAATAAATGCAAAACGAATTGCTTGCTAAATGCTTTTTCGCTTTTTGGCTGTATCCGATTGTGATTGAGGTGAAAATAAGGACAAAAATGATGATTTTCTTCATAATTTATGGATGTTTTGAAATACTAAATCGTTTTATTTGGTAAATATACAAAAATAATTGAATATCATTGAGGCAAATCTAAAAATAGAAGGAATAAAAAAAGTTCCCCAACAACTACTATTAATTTGTTGTTAGGGAACTTAAATGGTATGAATAACGATTGTTTAATAACAGAAGATTGTTTTAAACAATAGGTGTACGTTTTTTATTTTTTACTTTTCAAACGTTCTAAAGCTAGTTTTGCTGGATCAGCGATGTCTTTCTCTTTGCTGGTTGATAATTTTGTCAATACAGCAATGCCCTCTTTTCCGCCAAATGTTTCAATGGTGTAAATGTAATTATTTCGATAAGAAGGTTTTAAGGTTGTAGTATTCACCATTTTAATGGCTAATAAAAATGCTTTTTTAGTATCAATTCCTTCTTTCTTGTCATAACTAATGTAGTTTGTTAAAGCACGACTGGTTGCGAAGCAATAGGATTCATTTGCGCCAAACTTTTCAACGGTTTCTAGAACTTTATCATACCCTTTTACCGATTTCATATAGCCTAATCCTTCTAAAGCAGAACCTAATAAAACTGGAGATTCTTGCGAAAGCATTTCCATATAAAGTTCTTCCACTTTTAGATATTGGGATGGCTCTTCAGCACGCCATAAAACGTTCAAACACGCTTTTCTTATCTCTTCGTTTTCAGTTGCATCCTTCGAAATAGTGATTAAAAGATCTGTTAGTCCCTTTTTCGCAAAACTATTTTTACTGGTTAAACGAATAAGTTCCATTCTTCCTCTTTTTTCAGTGTTCTTGTCTTTGATTACGGCGTGAATGTCGGTTAATAATTTTTCGTCATCGGTAACCAACCAACCAGAAAGCAATTGTCCTAAGGTTGAGCCAGTATATGACTTTTCATCAAATTTCTCTTTTTTTAATGCATCAAGGATGATTCGTCCATAGGCTGCATTTTTGTAATGTTCGCTGCTTCCAACCCAAAAATTGATAGCATGAGCGCAAGCAGCTGACCTTGCACCGTTGTCCGATTTGGCAATTGCATTGAAAAGATCATCCACTAAGAATTTATTACTGGTGTCTTTTGCCATCGCTTGAATTCCTTCACTGGCTTTGTTGTAAGCTTCGCAATTTGTGTTTTGTTCTTTACAAGCGGCAAGATCTGTAATCAATGAATCTAGTTTTGAATCCATTTTTCGATCTTTGGATTTGTTACCGCCACAACTAACTGAAAAAAATGTCACGCATGCAATGAATACGATTAAAAGGTTGTTCTTTTTCATTCTTATTAATTTAGATTTTTGCATTTTTTCAATACTGTTTTTTGGTAGTATTGCCGTTTGTTTAAGTGGGTTCTGGACTCCACTTTAAATAATTAGTACGTTTTATAGGTTAATAATTTTCAAATATACAAAAAAAAATGATTTATATTGAAAAAAGTTTTACGGATTATTTAAAATTAAACAAATATGGAGGTCTCAATCTTCTCAAGAATTTTTCTTTTAAATACACCGAATATGGTCAATGTTAATTTCACTCAGATTCTGTGATTTTAGAGTTTTTTTTTATACATTTGACAAAAATAGGATAATACACCATAATAAGGACAAAAAGTGTTTGATACACCCAATTTTGTGGACGAATATTGAAATATTCTCTTTGTAAAAAAGAGAGTGATGGAATTTAGATTTTCTTTAATAAATTGAATAAAAAAAAATATGATTACAGGCGAAATAAAGAATAAAATTGATGGTATTTGGGATACATTTTTCAGTGCAGGAATCACATCTCCACTTCCGGTGTTGGAACAGATGACTTATCTGTTTTTTATCAAATTATTAGACGATAGTCAGATAAAGAAAGAAGCTAATTCCAAAATGTTTGCCGTAGACATAAAAGATCCTGTTTTTAAAACGGGCAATTGGTTAAATCCTGAAACGAACAAAGAAGTTGCATACAGCGATCTTCGTTGGTGCAATTTCAAAAATTTTGACACTACTACAATGCTCAATACCGTTCGTAATGATGTGTTTGTGTTTATCAAAAACATTAGCAACGGAAAAGATAGTTCATACAGCCGTTTTATGAAAGATACCATTTTTATGATTCCCAATGAGCGTACTTTGGCGAAAGTAGTGGATGGAATTAACGGACTTGATCTCAACGACAAGGATGCCATGGGCGATGTGTACGAATATCTTTTGGGCAAAATGGCTGCCAGTGGAACTAATGGACAGTTTAGAACTCCCCGTCACATTATACGTATGATGGTGGATATGATGAACCCAACACTGAAAGATGTAATTTGCGACCCAGCAATGGGTTCGGCTGGTTTTATTGTGGAATCGGCTAAATATATATCCGAACACTATCAAACCGAACTGCTCAACAAACAATATAGCGAGCATTTTCGAAATACGATGTTTTATGGTTTCGATACCGACCAAACCATGTTGCGCATTGGTGCAATGAACTTGATGCTGCACGGGGTCGAAAATCCGAATATCTCTTGGCAGGATAGCCTTTCGGATGACAATAAAGATAAAAACATGTACTCCTTGATTTTGGCTAATCCGCCTTTTAAAGGGAGTCTCGACCAAGGTTCGGTAGAAAAAAGTTTACTTACCATTGCCAAAACCAAACAAACCGAATTGCTTTTTATCAGCTTGTTTCTGAAAGTGCTCAAATTGGGCGGACGAGCTGCCTCTATTGTCCCCGATGGCGTATTGTTTGGCGGGAATAATGCTCCTGTGGCTATTCGTAAAGAACTGATAGAAAATCAACACTTAGAAGCAGTTATTTCCATGCCCTCGGGCGTTTTTAAACCTTATGCCGGAGTTTCTACCGCTATTTTGATATTCACCAAAACCAATGCAGGCGGAACAGACAAAGTGTGGTTTTACGATATGAAAGCCGATGGTTACTCTTTGGACGACAAACGTAACCAAATAAAAGACAACGACATCCCCGATATTATTGCCCGATTCAATAACTTGGAAGCCGAAACCGATCGCACCCGACAAGATTCCTCGTTTTTTGTCCCCAAAGCCGAACTAGTAGAAAATAATTACGACTTGAGCATCAACAAATACAAAAAAGTAGAACGTGTGGTGGTGGAATTTGAAAAACCTGAGGTGATTTTGGGACGTGTAAAAAGTTTGCAAGAAGAGATAAATAGTGCCATTCAGCAGTATGAAGCCATGATTTAAAACAATTGTTTATGAATAAGATTTTGAATATAGAACAAGTACTTTATAACGATGTGTTGCAAATTTTGCAAAATGCACGACAAAAAACATATAGAGCAATTAATAGCGAAATGGTGCTGGCATACTGGCTGTTGGGTAAGCGAATTGTGGAAGAAGAGCAAAAAGGCCAACAAAAAGCAATCTATGGCGAAGCCATGCTTAAAAATCTTTCAATAGCACTTACCGCCGACTTAGGAAAAGGTTTCTCGTATGCTAACATCCGTAATTTTAGACAATTCTACCTTACATATCCCAATGCAGAGATTTGCTACGCACTGCGTAGCAAATTGACATGGACTCATCACCGATTGATAATGAGAGTTGAAAACGCAACTGCAAGAGATTATTACATCAATGAATGTGAACAACAAAACTGGAGTTCGAGAACATTGGAACGCAACATAAACACTTTATATTACCAACGAATACTTTCGTCAAAAAATAATAATACAATTGAAAACTCGACCGAAGAGCTCACGAATTCTGCCGAATTTATCAAAGATCCTTATGTGTTTGAATTTCTTAATATACCAGAGCCTCAACGTGCTTCAGAAGGGGCAATAGAATCAGCTTTAATTCACAATTTACAACACTTTTTATTGGAACTCGGTAAAGGTTTTTCGTTTATAGGCAGGCAGTTTCGTATTAGTACCGAAACCAGTCATTTTTATATAGACCTCGTGTTTTACAACTATATACTCAAATGTTTTGTGCTTTTCGACCTCAAAACCACTAAGTTGTCGCATCAGGATACTGGACAAATGGATATGTATATCCGCATGTTCGACGATTTGAAAAAACAAGCCGACGACAACCCAACGATAGGCATAATACTCTGTGCCGAAAAAGACGAAACAGTTGTAAAATATAGCATCCTCAATGAAAGTAAACAACTTTTTGCATCTAAATACATGCCGTTTCTGCCTACCGAAGCCGAACTTATAGCAGAAATTGAACGCGAAAAAAAAATGATAGCCATTGATTTAAATATACAAAATGATGCAAAATAAACACGGTTGGGAAATAAAAAAGTTTGAAACTTGTATTGAAAAAATCTCATATACTCAAAAAATTAAAAGTAATAATTATCTTGATAATGGACTTTTTCCTATTGTATCCCAAGATGAAAATAAAATTTCAGGTTATTGGAATGAAGAAAAAGATTTATTGGTATAGGCGCATAAAGCGCAGAAGTTTTTATATCTTTACCAAATGGGAAAAGGATTATATATGGGATTAAATTCAATTGAATTTCATAGACGGTTTCAAAATGATGATGACTGTTTAGAATATTTATCAGAAT
>JBBRGJ010000002.1:0-57831 GCA_038240835.1 Bacteroidales bacterium
TTTAAGCCTTAGTTCCTTCAATGATTCAATACATTTTGCCTCATCAGAATACCTGTCTAAATATAGTGCTAAATTCATATCTTTTTAGTTTCCTCAAAGATATGAATTTTTATTTAGACTGCAAAACGGACAGTCATAAAATATAATGAACAGAGTAGTAAAGAAGGATCTTATATTTTGGAAAATCCAAAAACACCATTTTATTTCAAATTTAGTAATGATACTTTGGATATAATTGGTTGTCAATTTCAAATTCCAGATAGTAATTATTTTAAAACTCCTGTAAGATTTATGCATACAGACTCTCTTGAAATTAATAAGATAAATAAATGGTATAAGAAAAAAGGATTTAATATATATATTCCAATATCTATTCAATAATTATTTTCGCAATGCACCGTCTACAAGCATGTCTATGATAAAGGTACGAATATTCGGACTATATTTGAATATCTGCCAGTTAGCAAGAATTGGGTTTAAAATTAAAGAAAAGAAATAGTCGTTTTTCACAAACAAATCCAAAAAATCCCTAATTTAGCTCTGGAATAAAACAAAATTATGATCAAAATTACCAGCAATAAAGTCAGCAAAAACCATCTGCACATTCCAATCCTGCACAAAGCTATTTCTGGGGCGGCTTATTATGAATCTTTAAAAGCATCCTATTTACGAACACACAGACCGTGATAAAATATTGTCAAATGAAAATAGTTCAAAATTTTGTAAAAATTATTTCGGAATATTTAATTCGGAATAAAAAAAGATTGCGATCAATCTTTTTTCTGTCTATTGGTTGTTTTATGTTAATGTTTACTACTGGTTTTTTTTAGGGATTAGAGTGATTGGGAAAATTGGATCAACGAAACCTTTATATTGGAATGATTCGATTAAAATGATGCCAACTTACTTTTGGTGGACAGTTTTTGGTGGATTGATTTTTTATTTTTTATTTAGTTCAGAAGATAAACCTAGAGACTAGTTGCAGCTTCCAGAGCGGAGTCGAAGCACAAGCCATAAAAAATAGCACCCTGCACCGTCTACAAGCATGCACTGCATTGTCTACAAGCATGTCTATGATAAAGGTACGAATATTCGGACTATTGCTGTATATCAATTAGTTAAGGATAGATCATTGTAAAATAGTATGAAGTCAATATTTTATAATATACAAAGCTGAAATTTGGGAAAATTAGCAAAACTTAGTAAAACCCCTCTCTTTCTCCTCACGCCAAGTCGTGACAAGCCTGCAAGGGGAGAGGTGATGCAAAAGTTTTATTTTAGAAGTTATAGAGGAATCGGAAGTCAAAAACCATTCGAATGGAAAAGATGCCTGAATTTGGAAGATTACAAAAGCAAAAAAAAGAATCTGGGCAAAATGAAAAATCAATTTGCGAAGCGTGAACGAAACAGTCCCTCTCCTCGTTGGCTTGTCGCGCTCCAGGCGCGAAGAGGATAGGTCAACGAAGCCGGAAACTTGATTTTTTTTGCTTTCACCAGCTCAAAAAACATTTCTCTCTTATTTTTGTTTATACGATGTAAACAAAGTAAAAATTAAAAAATAAAATACAATGAAAAAGAACATGGGATTAATCGACAAAGTTATACGTATCATTGTCGTAATCGTATTGATGGCTTTATATTTTACAAACATCATTGCCGGAACATGGGCTATTATTGCAATTGTGGTTTCTGTAATTTTCTTAGCCACCAGTTTAATCAGTTTTTGTCCGCTTTATACCCTATTTGGAATAAATACCTGCAAGAAAAAATAATAATTTACGGAAAATCATATCAATAAAATAAGAGCTCATTGAGCTCTTATTTTTTGGGTGGTTCCACCGTTCTAAATGGAGATTGTGTATTGCCCGGCTATTAATCAAATGTCATTACACGTTTAGAAATCAATTCTTTGAATTTTATCTTGTTGTTTTCGGTCAAAAATGACACTTCTATCATTTCGATAGCTTTTGGCAACCAGTTATCCAACTTTTTATATACCCCATTTATTTGTTTATCATTCAGGTTTAATACTGCACCAAAACGATTGAAATAACCCTTGTTGAAGTTTTCTTTTTTGCCTCCAAAGAGCAAAGCCATCTCCTCATTATCTTCTGGTAAAATTATTTTCACATTCAAAAGATCATACGATGGAGAAAGAATCCAACCCATATTTGATTGCCACATGGAAAAGTTTTTCAGGTGCATATCGCTGTTGCCAATAACGTAGTTAAATACGGTCAATTCGAAAAACCTCAACTTATCCAATAATGTATTTACAGATAGTTCGCCAATAGTTTTTCCTAGTAATTCCATGGTGCCCTTATATTTGTCTTCTAACTCGAGAATTTGCAGAAAATCAATCATGTGTATTTTTGATCCGTCCTGATGTCGATCTATCCGTTTGGTGATGTAACACAGCTCGCCAGATGCTAACCGAATCATATTGGATGGCACTACTTCAATTTTAAATAAAGCGGCTAATTTCATCGAAAGATGTTCGTTTTCGGGCATCTGGCTATATTTTGAATTTTGAGGTTTTAAAATATATTGACCCTCCAAAGCATCCATCACCGTTAAACGTCCCTGATGACCATTTTCCAATTCAGTTTTAATCCAACCCAGGGATAATTTGGGCTGAACACCGGGTACCGAAATCGACAATACAGCAGCATCTTTGGCCAATTGTTCCATTTCCTCTAATCGATAGGGTAAAACGGGTGCGAGAGTGGTTCCATAAAATATTTTAATACACTGTGGATGGTAATCACTTTCGTGATCTGCATCTAACTCCTTATAACAATACAAACATTTATGCATTTTCTTGCTCTTTAATTGGGTGAACACTAACGGCACCAATGGCATTTTGACAACATGCCAGCAATAGCCCCATTCGATCATTTTTGTTGATTTTCCAACTTTCAGCGGCAATATTCAATAGCCATCCTTCCGGAATCAAACCATCGAAAAATGGAAAGAGACGTTTGCTTTTATATAGGCGCTGCGTTACAGGCATTTGAAATGTGATGAATTGATTAGGTTTTTTTTGAATATACTGTTTATCATACTCAAAAATATATTCCCCATCGTCTTCCTCGGTCAAAATACCAGCCAACTCGTTATTATATTTTACTATTCCTTGTCGCATCTTTGATATTTATTGGTGCTAAAATATGTCCAAACATAATTAATACTTGATTCACTTTAGTCAAACTTAGATTCTCTTTTCCCTGTTCAATTTTCCGGATAACCGTTAAAGCAACCCCAGCTTTTTCTGCAAACTCCTCCTGGGTATAACCTAATTGCTTTCGTCTGACTTTTACAAATTCTGCTAATTGTTCCATTTTATATGCTTTTAAATACAAAGATACTATATTTTTTGTATTTATATGCTTTGGCGTATAAAACCATTGAAATTTTTAAAATTATATGCTTTTAAATATAATTATAAAAAATATAACTTTAAGAAAAAATGATAAATTTGCCTCGAAAAAGTTTTTTAAATCAATGAGAATCAGATTTATAACCGTTGTTAAAATAAAAAAAGAGCCTCTAAAAGCTCTTTTTTCTGGGTGGTCCCACCAGGACTTGAACCTGGGACCCTCTGATTATGAGTCAGATGCTCTAACCAACTGAGCTATAGGACCCATTCGAATTTATTTCGAATTTTGAATTGCAAATTTACTTATTTTTTTTAACTTGCACAAAAAAAACTTCCGTATGACTCATAAAAACATCAAAAACATCATCTTCGACTATGGAAATGTAATCATAAACTTAGATGTTAAAGCTACCTACAATGCATTCCATCAGTTAGGTGCGCTAGATTTTGCTTCCGATTGGGACAAGATTATGGCCAATAAATTATTTTACCTCTTTGAGCGTGGAGATATTTCTGTTCCTGATTTTAGAAAGGAACTTAAAATGAGTTTTCCGCATCCAGTTACCGACACTCAATTGGATTGGGCGTGGAATGCATTGCTCAAAGAGATGCCTAAAACCCGTATTTCGTTACTCCAAAACATCCGTTCATGTTATCGTACGTTTATATTAAGTAACTCTAATAAAATTCATTACGATTATTATGTTCACGATTTGCAAATCCAACATCATCTGTCAGATTTCGATCAATTGGTAGAAAAAGCATATTTTTCCTTCCAAGTAAACTTAATAAAACCCGAAACTGAGTTTTATCAGTTATTGCTAGACAATCATGATTTGATTCCCGAAGAGACACTCTTTATCGACGATCTGAAAAAGAACATCGAAGCCGCTTCCCAGTTGGGAATCAATACTCTTTGGCTGACTCCAGAAATAGATATTTGTGATCTGTTTGACGATAATAATCAAATCAACGATCTCTGTTTCCAAAAAATGAATGAGTGATATCTTAAATCTGCAATTAAAATAACATCCTCAAAATAAAATGATTTTATGTAAATCAATTCTGCGAAGCTATCGTTGCGTAGCTCTAAAACTTCAAAAACCTCTGCGCGATGTGCCGAAAAAACAACAAATTGCATTTTTTGATTAGTTTTTAATAGTTGATTGCAATTTGGTGTTTTTTCGGGACCTTGAAGGAGCGAGCCCTTACAAACAATAGTTCCCAAAAACGATTAGCAATTCAGCAAGGGCGTTTATCACGCCTTGGCGTGTGACAGGCGTCCTAATTTAGTTTATTGTATTTTTTCTCAAAACATTGCTATCTCGACCGACCTTGTCAAAAAAGCGTTAAGAAAAAGAGGTGATTTTACGGATGAAGCGAGGCGGGTGAGATGAAGCAAATAGATCCAAGTCTGAAACATCCGTCATGTGAATTAAATTGCCTCCGTGAATCCCTTGACTTGGCTCGCGCCGTAAAATCATCTCTTTTTTAGCTTTTTTGGCGAAGTCTTGATTTTTTGGTTACTTTTGTATCAAGACAAAAGTGACACTAAAAAAGAAAAACCTTCGAAGTGAATTGTTTTAGGTCCTTCAACAAAATCCATTAATAAAGATATTTTGGCTGCAAATTTAAGATGATAGAAAAAAATCATCTTTTTTAGTAAATCTTCCGCTCTTTTAAATAATTCTGAACATAGTCAAAAATCCCATCTTCTAAACTTGTAAAAGGCTTTTTGTAACCCACATTCGAAACTTTCTGCATGTTTGCTTCGGTAAAATATTGATACTTATCGCGGATATCAATCGGAGTGTCTACAAATTGAATATTTGGGTCAATTCCCAACGCGTTAAATGTGGCTGTGGCTAAATCAAAAAATGATCTTGCTTTGCCGGTTCCTAAATTGTAAATTCCCGATTGAGGTTGATTTTGCATAAACCAGATAATTACATCCGCCACATCTTTTACATAGATAAAATCGCGCAACTGTTTCCCATCCTCAAAATCTGGTCGATGTGAGCGAAATAAGTTCACTTTTCCCGTCTCACGTATCTGTTTTTCGGAGTGAAAAATCACAGATGCCATTCTCCCTTTGTGGTATTCGTTGGGACCGTAAACATTAAAAAACTTAAAACCTGCCCAAAATGGAGGCGTTTCGGTTTGCAAAAGTGCCCATTTGTCAAATTCATTTTTCGAAACACCATAAGGATTCAGCGGTTTTAATTGTGGAATTAACGCCTGATTATCATCATAACCATGTTCGCCCATGCCATAAGTAGCAGCAGATGAGGCATAAACCATCGGGATGTTGTATTGTGAACACTTTTTCCAAATCATTTTTGAATAGTTGACATTCAAATTGTCAAAAATTTTATGATCAAATTCTGCAGTATCTGTCCGGGCGCCAATGTGGATGATAAATTTAATTTTATCGTTGTTTTCGTCTAACCATTTATCAAAAATAGATCGTTCCACGGTTGTGATAAACTTTTTTGATGCGTAATTTGCTGTTTTTTCGGGCCTGTTAAACTCGTCTACTAATACCAAGTTTTCAAGACCTATTTCGTTTAATTTGCTTATAATCACGCTGCCAATAAATCCTGCAGCTCCTGTTATTACTATCATTACAACTATTTTTATTCGATAAATACTATTGAAGTCATAAAATTACAACTATTTTCATTCTCATGGGCCAAAAATAATTTTTCGATGGCAGCTTTTCCTTCTGCTTTTAATGAGTGTGTAAATTCATTTACGTATAGATGAATGTGATCCAACATCACCGATTCGCTCATCTCTTGCGCATAACTTTTGCAAAAATCTAAAACCTCTTGTTTGTTCTCCCAAGCATAATCTACACTCTGTTTGATGGCGTTATTGATCTGTTTTTGGACCTCTATATCCATCTTTTTGTCAATGATAATTCCACCCAAAGGAATAGGTAAATGATATTTAGATTCCCATTTTTCGCCCAAATCGGCTATCAGAAAAAGTCCTTTTTCACTATAAGTAAATCTGCTTTCGTGAATGATTACCCCTGCATCAAACTGTTTTTGAACCAATGAGTTTCCAATGGAGGAAAAAACATGATTGCTCACTTTTTTATTATTTGGGTAAAAATGGTTGAACAGAAATGCTGCAGTGGTGTGTTTTCCGGGTAACAATACGTTGTGATTAGAATCTATTTCGAAAGGGGAGTGGTGGTGTGTAATTAACAGTGGTCCACATTTTTTGCCCAAAGCTCCGCCCGCAGAAAGTAGGTTGTAATTAGATGTGAGTTGAGGTATTAACGCATAACTCACTTTGCAAATGTCAAATTCATGATTGAGTGCCCCCATGTTGAGTTGCTCAATGTCTAAAAATGAAAAATCAAAATCCAAACCGTCCACTGTAACCTTCTTGTTGATAAGGGCATAGAAGACAAAAGTATCGTTTGGACAGGGAGATATGGCAATTTTTATTTTTTTCACTACGGTTGATTTTCAAGTTGATCAAATAATTCTTTTAAACACTCATTCAGCGAAGTCAGCGATTTTTCAAGGTCCCAATTATTGTTTTCTCTGTTAGTTACATCATTCGAAATGGCTCTAAGGTGCAAACACGGAACATTTAATCGCTTGCAAACATACATCATCGAGGCTCCTTCCATGGTTTCCACATCTGGCTGAAATCGGTTTCTAATTTCCAAAATCCGCTTTTCGCGATGATGAATAATATCAGAAGTAGCTCCCGTGACTTTTTTAAGCGCCGAAAGCATATTTAATTTCGGAATATTTGAAACATCACTTTCTACAAAAAACTCTTCGGAAGCTAAATGGATATCTGTTAGTGATAGAAATCCACTATCGGTTTCGGCACCCAAATCCGGGAAACAATCTTTCACCACCCAGACCACTTCTCCAATCGTAATTTTGGAATGATATCTTCCTGTAACGCCAATTTGTATCACTAAATCTACAGAATGGGTTCCCAAATAATGGGTCAACTCAAATGTTGAACGTG
This sequence comes from Bacteroidales bacterium, assembly GCA_038240835.1. Lineage (GTDB taxonomy): Bacteria > Bacteroidota > Bacteroidia > Bacteroidales > WCHB1-69 > JBAXTE01. The sequence continues at coordinate 7,382 of JBBRGJ010000002.1, forward strand.
TGATGCCAATACCTGTGGTTAAAAATGAATAGGAGTGGGCTAGCGGAGACTTGCTCTCAGAGCCGATTAACTCCCTGATGGTCGAGATTTCGCGATCTGTTGCGGCTACGATGAGAATGTTCATGCATTTAATGTTTTATGTTTTTCGCTTATGGATTCTGTTTTATTATACAACGTAAAAAATTCGAAGAAAAAATGAGTTGATTTATTGAAGTTCCGTAAACAGATATTCTCTCAAAAGCGGTAATTTTATTTATTTTTCCACACAACTTATTGTGTAAATGGTGTCGTTTTCGGTAGTTTTACTATTTAAATCAACACACTCTTTATCGGTAACCTGCTCCGAAATCCCTCTATCTATTCCATCTCTTTGATGCACACAAGTGCAGTTTTTGTCCTTTCTGCAACTCGAAAAAATTATCAATAAAAAACCGATTAGTATTAATCCAATTTTCATTTTATTTTTGTTTTTATGTTCCTACAAAGATAATTGATTTTTTTTCATTACAGAATTTTGACATTGAAGTTTATCCCGCAAGGCGGAATGTTAAGACAAAAGTGACACTAAAAAAGAAAAAAACCTGCGTAGCTTATCACTGCGTAGCCCTAAAACTTCAAAAAAAAACTAAAATCGTCTGCGGGATGTACCGAAAAAAAACAAATTGCATTTTTTGATTAGTTTTTAATAGTTGATTGCAATTTGGTATTTTTTCGAGCATCCACGAAAAAAAATGGAATCAAAGATCCCAATTTTTTCGGGACCTTGAAGGAGCGAGCGAGCCCTCAAAAACAATAGTTTTCAAATACAATTAGCAATTCAGCAAGGGCGTTTATCACCCTTTTTAGGGTGACAAGCGTCCTAATTTAGCCCAACTTGATTAGTAGATATTTTCGCAGAAAATAGATATCTGATTTAGTTGGGCTTAACCCTCGATTTCGCTTTTAATTGTATTCCCCAGAGGTTATTTTCTTGCGAAATCGGGGTTTAGATATTTTTGCAGAAAATAACTATCTGATTTAGTTGGGCTTAACCCACGATTGCGCTTTTAATTAGGTTTTCCAAGTATTATTTTCCTGCAAAATCGGGGTTTAGTGTGTTTTTTGAAAGTATTAGTCCTTTATGAACATTGCTATCTAGACCGACCTTGTCAAAAAAGCGTAAAGAAAAAGAGGTGATTTTACGGCCTGCCCTCGAATATCAAGTATAACCAAAATGCGATTTAGAAACTTTATATTCGGGGATTAGCGAGGCGGGTGCGTTGCCGTAAATAGATCCAAGTCGGAAACATCCGTCATGTGAACAAAATTGCTTCAGTGAAGCTCTTGACTTGGCTCGCGCCGGAAAATTACCTCTTTTTTAGCTTTTTTGGCGAAGTCTTGATTTTTTGGTTACTTTTGTATCAAGACAAAAGTGACACTAAAAAAGAAAAATCTTCGAAGTAAAGTTGTTTTAATCCTCTCACTCTTAATAAGTCAGGACTAAAAAAAGGAGAGAAGTGTTTTTACACTTCTCTCCTAAATCATACAATCAATATTGTATCGTTAGAAATTATTTATTTGGGTGCGCTTTTTCAAAAGCAGCTTTCCCTTCGTCTAAAAACTTCACAAAATTCTCTACATTCAAATCATACACCTGAGAACCGCCCATCTGTTTACGATCTCCGTCCAAAATCACATAAAATGGTTGTGAATTTGTTTTGAATTCATTGGCTTGGATCTCACTGTTTCGCTCGCCAATCAAGGTGATTTTCTCCCCTTTTTTATTTACATATTGGTCTTTCTCTAACAGTGGAGTCACTTTGTCGTCTACATAAAGCGCCACAATGATAAAGTCCTCTTTTAATCGTTTTAATACTTCTGATTCCGACCAAACATTGTTTTCCATGTTTCTACAGTTGGTGCAACCATGTCCTGTAAAATCAACAAAAATTGGCTTGTTTGTCTCTTTAGAACATTTTAATGCTTGTTCTAAGTCAAAATAACCTTGAAGTCCATGAGGTAGTTTCATTTTAGAAGTCTTGTATACTGGTTCCTCACACAGCGTGAAAGTTTTTGTTCCACCGCCTGAACCTCCTGAGTTTTCTCTAACAATGTTAGAAATATCAAAATCTTGAGTTTCCATTGGAGGCAACCATCCAGATAACATTTTTAGAGGCGCTCCCCACATTCCAGGAATCATATATACAACAAAACTAAAGGTAGCAATCGCTAACATAAATCTGCCAAAACTTTTTTGAATAGGAAAATCGCTGTCATGTGGAAATTTTAGTTTACCCATAAGATACATGCCAAGCAAGGTAAATAAGACAATCCAAAGTGCTAAGAATACTTCACGATCCAAAATTCCCCAATGGTAGGTTTGGTCTGGAATGTTTAGGAATTTTAAGGCAAAAGCAAGCTCGATAAAACCAAGAACAACTTTTACTGTATTTAACCAGCCTCCAGATTTTGGCAATTTGTTTAACCACTGTGGAAATAATGCAAACAAGGTAAATGGTAATGCAAAAGCTAACGAGAAACCGAGCATTCCAACAATTGGCATCAATACCTGACCGCCTGCCGATGCTACTACAATGGTTCCAACGATAGGACCTGTGCACGAAAATGACACCAATACTAAGGTGAGCGCCATAAAGAATGTTCCAAACAAACCGCCTTTGTCCTCTTTCTCAACAGATTTATTGATTGCCCAGTTTGGCATTTTGATTTCAAAATAACCAAAAAATGCAGCGGCAAATATGATGAAAATTACAAAGAAAAGGATGTTCGGAATCCAGTGTGTGCTGATAAAGTTCCCAAATCCTTCGCCAAATAATACGGAGATTAGGGTGCCAAATAATACATAAATGACAATAATCCAAAGACCATAGGTAATGGCGTTAATTTTTCCTCGAGCGCCACCTTTCATAAAATATGAAATAGTCATCGGAATCATTGGAAAAACACAAGGGGTGAGTATCGCAAGCAAACCACCTAAAAAAGCTAACCAGAAGAAAATCAACAACGAACTTGCTGAGTTTTTTGTGGGTTCTTCCTTTTGAGCGTCCAAAGGTTTTGAACTATTGGTGGTGTCAGTTTTCGTTTCTGTAACTGCCGAAGCGGTATCAGATTTTAAATCATTTTCCACCTCTTTTATCGTATTTGCATCTACTTCTCCTTGAGCTCCAGTGAGTTTAAAAGAGAACTTGTCTTTAGTGCCAACACATTTTCCATCCTGACAAGCTTGACCGTCTAAACTGCCAGTAACTGCAAACGCTTCCTTGGAAAGCTTTTTTACCTTTTGTTTGAAAACCACTTTGCCTACGAACGATTTTATGTCTGCTTTTGCATCTTCGTCGTATACTTTAACTCCTGCAGGTTCTGCAACCACGCCTATAAGTTTGTATTTTGCATTTTTGCTAAATTCAAATACCAATGGCAACTCAATCGCTGTTGCAGGTAAGTTTTGAGAATATAAATGCCATGTTTTGTCGATGTTAGCTGTAAACAACAATTCTGCTTCATCGTTTGGCAGCTCTTTTACGGCATAGCTCCATTTAACTGGTTCTAAAATTTGAGCGCTAACTTGAAGGGAGAATAATACTCCTATCAACAAAAACAATTTACCGAGTCTTTTCATCTGCTTTTTATTTATTTATAATTTTATTTTTCTGGTATTTCGAACAAATAAACTTTTTCCCTGATTGTTTTCGGGTGTAAAGTTAATTATTATATCAAGTTAATCCACTATGATTTTTATCACATTTTTAGAATGGGTATCTACTTTTACCAATTCGCTCATGCGATAACCAACAATCCAAATTATTTTTTTGTTTGATTCTAAGATATATATGTGAGATTTTAAATGGGTTGGTATCTTTAAATCTTGGAAAAAATCACTCACCTTTTTTCGTCCCTTCATCCCAAATGGATAAAAATAATCACCCTGTTCCCATTTTCTAAGTACCAATGGAAAAATCAACTTGTCGCCATCTACCGTAATTGAATTAGGATCGTCGTCTTTTATCTTGATGGAACTTGGATTTTTTAAAACATCAAAACTTAAAGAGATTGGCAGATGATTGATGTCAAATATATCGTTGATAAAATACGATTCCGTGGGCTGTTTTTCTTCTTTCGTAGACAAAAATAGATGAGTTCTGTCTCTAACTACTTGATGTGTAGCACTTTCGTAGGTTGCTCCTGCATGACGCTGAATGTTGCCTAAGATGTCGTTTACCTGCGATGAGTTAAACCCAAATGGGTGAAGAAATTCAAAAAGCGCTACTTCTGGGGCTACATATTCGAGTAACTGAGCAATAGAAAGAGTGCTGTGTAAGGCCGTTGTCTGCGTGATTTTTGATAAAAACTCATTCACTGATTTTCTATAAACTAACTCTTGGTTCGCAATGATATGCGCCGATTTCGAAAATGATTGGATTACCTCTGGATATGATTTTTTTAATGCAGGTAATACATTCAGACGTATGTTGTTGCGAACGTATTTGTCCTTTTTATTGGTGCTGTCTTCGCGATATTTAATTTTTCGCTCTGCAGCATACGCTTCAATATCTGAACGTTGAGCAAAAAGAAGTGGACGAATAAATATTCCATTGCGAGGCAAAATTCCATGCAATCCCGATATTCCAGTTCCTCGGCATAGATTAATTAACATGGTTTCTGCTACATCATCTGCATGATGCGCCAGCGCCACAGTTTCGATGTTCTCATCTGCCGACAATTTTGAAAACCAATCGTATCTGAGTTCACGGGCTGCTATTTGAATCGAAACATTTGATTTTTTCGCATACTCTTCGGTGTCAAAACACTTTGCAATAAAACCAACTCTGTATTTATTGGCTATCGAGCCCACTAAAAGTTCATCTCCGTCGGATTCTACGCCTCGCAAACCAAAGTTGCAATGCGCAATGGTAATTGAAATTTTCGCTCGATGGAAAAGATCAACCATTACCATCGAATCAATGCCACCACTTACCGCCAATATCACTTTATTGAGTGGATTGAATAAGGATTGGGATTCAACGTAACGAATGAACTCTTCTTCTAAGTTTAACATAAAATGACTATTTTTCTTGATAAATTACAGCCAAACAAACCTTGCCTACAGCAGATAACGTCTCTTTGTTGATGTTGCTGATGTTGTCGTTGAGTGTGTGCCAATGTTGGTTGAATCCAGATTGGGTTGAAGGATCGTGTTGTATAATGTCTATAGTCGGGATGGAGGCAATTTTGTTGATGTATAAATGATCATCGGTTATTCCATTGCTTTGTCTGTTGACAAAATAGTTGCTATATCCAAGTTGATTGGCGATTCCCCAAACTTTATTTACAATATCAGAAGCGTAATACATCGAAGTTCCCTCTTTTGCAAACTCAGCATTGGCAGCGCCTACCATATCGAGTAAAATTCCGAAACGGGCTTTGTAACCAGCTACATGTGGCGTTCTTGACCAATGTTGCGAACCCAAACACCAATTATCCTGCTGTTCGCTTTGTGCTTCTTGGGGTTCGCCCCAATCTTCTAAATCGAACAAAACAATGTCTACTCCTATTCCTGGATTTTTAATGCTCAACTGACGTGCTATTTCTATTAAAACGCCTACGCCACTAGCTCCATCATTGGCACCGTCTATGGGTGTTTTGTGGTTTTTTGCATCCGCATCATGATCCGCATACGGGCGACTGTCCCAATGTGCTGATAATAAAATTCGCACTTTGTTTTCGGGATTAAAAACGGCTATTATGTTTTTGCCATTTGCCGTCTTTCCGTCCCACAAACGTGCTTTAAAATCTTGCTCTATTACATTTTGAGTGTATGATTTTAATTTGTTCACCATCCAAGTAGCACATTCGCTGTGCGCTTTAGTACCCGGAACACGAGGTCCAAACGCAGTTTGTGCTGCCACAAAAGCAAATGCACTGTCTGCATCAAACGCCGGACTTTCCATGGGAACCACTGGGATATTGTTAGACTCATCGTTTTTGGTTTTGTTCTTGCACCCAACGATCGATACAACCATTATCATCATTATTAACGTTGAAATTCTTTTCATTACTGTTTTTATTATTGTTTCTATCGAAAAATCATGATCAAACGCATATTACCACGTTTTATTTAAAAAAAGGACATTGTTCCCTAAAATTCACCTCAGTATTTCATCCGAACTTAATTCTGATAACTGTTGACTGTTCAACGTATTCGGTCGAGCTTTCGTAGATCCACGAATTTTGAAAAAATTCGGGACGCTCTGTTCACTGATAACTGCTAACTGTTCACTGCTAACTGTTCACTGACTACTCATTCCTCTTCACTGATTTTCTTTGTTTGCCCCAGCCCTAAAGGGAGCAAAGAAAATCTTTTTGTTTTTTTAAAGTACCACTTCGGTCGAGCTTAGCTCTGATCACTGATCACTGTTAACTGATAACTGATCACTGTTCACTGCTAACTGTTAACTGTTAACTGATCACTGTTCACCGTTCACTGTATTCTGTATTTCGGTCGAGCTTCGCTCTGTTCACTGCTAACTGCTAACTGTCAACTGTTCACTGTTCACTGACTACTCACCAATACTCCACTCTGCGCCCTCTTTGGTATCTTTCAGTATCACATTTATATTTTTCAATTCATCCCTAATTTTGTCAGATTTAGCCCAATCTTTATCCATTTTTGCCTGCTGACGAAGATCAATTAGCATTTGAATCACTCCATTAAGCATCTCATCGGAGCCAGAAGCGGCCTCTTCCGATTTTAGTCCTAAAATATCAGACACAAATGATTCGAAAAGTTGTTTCAATAATTCAATATCTTCCTCTGTTAATGAGGCTTTGCCATCTTTTACAGAATTTATTATCCTCACTCCGTCAAAAAGATGCGCAATGGCTATCGGACTGTTGAAATCATCATCCAGCGCATCATAAAGTTTTTGTTGCAACTCTTTAATGTTTTCGGTGGATTGTGCACTTGATTTTAATTTGGGGATAAGATTTTGTGCCATCAATAACTTTTTCATTCCCTTTTCGGCAGCTTGCAACGCTTCGTTCGAAAAATCTACGGTGCTACGATAATGAGCTTGAAGTATGAAAAAACGGATGGTCATCGGACTGTATGCCTGCGTTAAGCTTGGGTGACTGCCATCGAAAAATTCGTTTAAGGTGATAAAGTTCCCCAACGATTTTCCCATCTTCTGACCGTTGATGGTAATCATATTGTTATGAATCCAATATTTAGCGGGTTCGTGACCAAAAGCAACATTCGATTGACAAATTTCTGATTCGTGGTGTGGAAATAGTAAATCCATTCCTCCTCCGTGAATATCAAATGTTTCACCTAAATATTTATTCCCCATGGCAGTACATTCCAAATGCCAACCCGGAAAACCAATGCTCCACGGAGAGTTCCATCGCATAATATGTTCCGGTGAAGCTTTTTTCCACAAAGCAAAATCTGCCGAGTTGTGTTTCTCTTCCTGACCGTCTAGTTCGCGCGTAGTTGCCAATAAATCATCCAATACACGCCCCGAAAGTTTGCCATATTGGAATTTTTCATTGTACTTGGCAATGTCAAAATAGATGGAACCATTGGATTCGTATCCATACCCTGCATCGATGATTTTTTGAACAATCTCCATCTGCTCTATAATATGTCCCGAAGCACGTGGCTCTATGCTTGGCCGACGTACATTTAGTTTGTCCATCGCAAAATGGTAGCGATCCAAGTAGTATTGAGCTACTTCCATCGGTTCCAACTGATCGATACGCGCTTTTTTAGCAATCTTATCTTCGCCTTCATCGGCATCGTTTTCAAGATGACCAACATCGGTGATATTGCGCACATAGCGGACTTTATAACCCAAATGGACGAGGTAGCGGAAAATTAAATCAAACGTAATACCTGGACGAGCATGACCCAAATGCGGATCGCCATATACTGTGGGACCACAAACATACATTCCTACAAACGGATTATTAATGGGTTCAAAAAGCTCTTTTTTACGAGTTAGTGTATTGTAAACAAATAGTTGATGATTCATAATTGCATAAAATAAAAGACAAATTTCGTGTTTTTTTTTGAAATACAGTGTTTTTATCTACAACCTGAATTGAATTAATGCAAATTCTTAAAAAAAATCATTCTAAAAACTGCAAGAAATTAGATCTCATTAATTCATACCTTGTATTTAGCTCAAGCTAAGTGTGAGTTATCCATTAGCCCCAAAAAGTGGATCATCGAATCTAATTAAATCACTTTGGCAGAGACTAAAACAGCTCTTTTTTACTTTTCAAAAGAGATATAAGACCAACCAATTCCTCCACGCAAATGTAATAAGATATCAACAGTTCGCTTTTTTTTAGCAGTTTTATTTCATTATTACGTTAATTATTTTAACTTTGCAAATTATTTGAACCATAAACTAATTAAATATACAATTCAAATGGCAGCAATAGGTAGAATTAGAAAACACTCAGGATTATTACTCGTAATCATCGGACTTGCACTTCTCGCGTTTATCCTAGGAGATTTTGTTAGAAAAGGTCAAAGTCATTCAAACGATTTAGCCGTTATCGATGGCGAAAAAATTTCTTGGAATGAGTTTGAAAACAGCTTTAAAGAAGTGGAAGAGAAATTTAAACAACAATCTGGAAAAGAAAACTTTACTCCTGAAGAAAATTTTCAGATTCGTGAATATGCTTGGAATATGCTACTTCGTGAGTATTTGCTAGAAAATGAATATTCAAAACTGGGTATCGATGTGACCGAAGAAGAGATGAACGATCTTACAACAGGTAAAAATCCTGATCCAATGATTCGTCAACTTTTTAGTGATCCAGAAACCGGAGCCTTTAATGCAGCAGCTGTTCAACAATTTATGCAAAATAAAGATCAAGCAAAACCAGAAGAGAGAAGGTTGTTTGATGGCGTTTTAAAAGATATTAAAACGAACAGATATGCCTCTAAATATAACTATTTGATTGCAAAATCTTACTACCTACCAAAACCATTGGCTAAAAAAATGTACGAAGATTACTATTCAAATGCATCGTTTAGAGTGGTTCAAGCTAACTATAAATTAATCGATGATAAAACCATTAAATTAACCGACGAAGATTATAAAAAATGGTACGAAGGTCATAAATATATGTTTGAACAACCAGAAGAGGTGAGAGATTTTGATTACGTTATTTTTGATGTAGTTCCAACTCCTGCCGATTTAGTGGCACTTCAAGAAGAGGTTACCAAACTATTTGCCGAATTTAAAGAATCTGCAGATCCTATCTCTTTTGTGAATTCACTTCCAGATACAAAATATGATAGTACATATTTCAAAAAAGGAAAACTTCCAATGAGTTTAGATTCTCTTGCTTTTACTACAACCGTTGGTGAATTCCTAGCTCCTGTTGTTGAAAACAATGAGTACTTGTTTGCAAAAGTATTAGATGTCAGAATGCGTCCCGACTCTGTCAAAGCTAGTCATATTTTGATTCAATATGAAGGAGCTCGTGGTTCTAAAACCAAACGTACAAAAGAAGATGCTAAAAAATTGGCTGATAGTATTTTGATTCAATCAAGAATGGCAACCAATCAATTTGCTCAAATCGCACTTAAATTCTCAGAATATCCAACCGTGAAAAAAGATTCTGGCGACTTAAACTGGATGGCAGATGGCGATGCTAACTACCAACTTTTCTTCGATAGTTTATACATGCTTGTCAACAATGATGTTCGTATCGTAGAAACTGGCTTGGGATATCACGTGATGATGGTTACTGGTAAAACAGCTCCAGAAAGAAAAGTACAACTTGCAATTGCTAAAAAAGCCATTGAAGCAAGTGAAAAAACAGTTCAAGATATTTACTCATTGGCAAATAAGTTTGCTTCTGAAAACGAAAATACGACCAAATTCAACGAAAGCGTTGTAAAACAAGGATTGGCTAAACGTGCTGCGGATAACATCAAAGCAATGGAATACACAATTCCTGGGGTAAAAGATGGTAGAGAAATCGTTCGTTGGGCATTTGAAGAGAAAATAGAGAAAAACACAGTATCTCAAGTTTTCGACGTTGATGGAAAATACATCATCGCTACCTTAAAAGAGATTAAACCTAAAGGATTTGCTACGTTAGAACAAGTGAAACCGATGATCGAATCATTGGTAAAACGTGACAAAAAAGCGGAACAACTTATCGAAAAAGTGAAAGCTGCTACTGCTAAATCATCAGACCCAAGTATGATTGCTACTCAATTTCAATCTGTTGTTGATACCGTTGCTACTTTCAACTTTGGCGCTTTCAACCTTTACAATTATGGCCCAGAACAAGATGTAATTGGTGCTATCTCAGTTATGAAACCGGGTTCAGTATCCAAACCACTTAAAGGAAACATGGGTGTATATGTGGTTTATTACGACCAATATACTCCAGCTGCTCCAACCACTGATTATAAAATGATCTCCATGCAAATGGCTAATATGTTTGCTCAACGTGTTTCTAACGAATCTTTCAATGCTCTTCAAAAAAACATTAAGATTAAAGATTACAGAGTTAAATACTACTAGACCAATTTCTAAAATACTAAAAGCTGTCAAAAAACATTTTGACAGCTTTTTTTTTACCCACCTATTCTCCCTAATATTTTTATTTTGTCTCATTGACGATGCTACAATCATTTATTTTAATTAATTTAGCAGTGCCAAAGGTTGTATTCATTGGTCAAGGTAAACCATAAGTCCAAACCGAAATTAATAATGTTTAAAAGAAACTGATATGAAAAAAATACTTATTTCTCTATTGCTAATTATTTGCAGCTTCGGTTTGTTTGCTCAAACTCCTGTGACAGAGTATTGGAGTAATAAAAATAAAAAATCAGAAGGATTTACAAAAGAAGCCAAAAAAGAGGGTAATTGGATTTATTGGTATCAAAACTCTAAAAAATGGTCGGAAGGCTCTTTTAAAAACGATGAGCAAACAGGCAATTGGATCTATTGGTTCGAAAATGGTCAGAAACAAGCTGAGTATTCCGTTGAAAATGGAAAATATACAGCTTGGTTCGAGAATGGCAGAGTCGAATCAGAAGGTGATATAGTCAACAAACAACGCTCCGGTAAATGGTTATTTTCTCACCCAAATGGTCAACTGAAAAGAGAATGCACTTATGTTAATGGAAGTTTAGAAGGTTCGTTTAAAGAGTTTCACAACAATGGAAAACTTGCTCAACAAGGAACGTATGTTGGGGGAAAACTAAATGGAGCTTCTACTTGGTGGGACGAAAATGGGGTAAAAGAAATTGACGGTTTTTTGGTAGATGATATGCAAGACAGTGTGTGGATTTATTACCATCCTAACGGAAAAGTTGCTAGTACCGGACCTTTTGTCCAAGATCAATTGCAAGGTGAGTGGAAATATTATTACGAAAACGGTCAGCTGTGGAAAAAAGGAAATTACGCAGAAGGGAAAAGATCTGGAAAATGGACAGCTTGGTTCGAAGATGGTAAAAAACAACGCGAAGGTTCATTTAAAGAGGATCGGGAAGATGGGTTCTGGCAAATGTGGTACAAGAATGGAATTTTGGAAGACGAAGGCCACTTTGCAAATGGATTGATGGATAAAACATGGAAAGGATACTATTACTCTGGAGCCCCTAAATATATCAATAACTATTTGCTTGGAGCAAAAAATGGTTCTTCAACGTATTGGTTTCAAAATCAAAAATTGATGACCAAAGGTTCTTACAAAGATGATCTTAAGGATGGAAAATGGTCCAGATGGTCAGAAAATGGGAAAAAATTGGAAGAGGGTTCTTATAAAAAGAACAAGAAAGAGGGAATGTTTACTTTTTATGATAAATATGGTGGAAAAAACAAAGTCCAAGAGTTTAAAAATGACCGCCCCGAAGGTAGATGGATTGAATATTATCCAAATGGAAAGAAATTAGCCGAAGGAAATTTTGTCAATAGAATTAAAGAAGGAGTTTGGACTAGTTGGTCAGATAATGGTAAAATAACATTACAAGTAGAGTATAAAAATGGGTTAAAAGTGAGAACTCGCAAAGAGGCTAAACCAAAAATGGATCAAAAAAATCCAAATAAAACAGTTGCACCTACATTTTAAACTTTAGAATTGATGACGAACCATTCTTTAAATTATAAATCTGCACTCAAAGTTCAGGAAGGTATTGAAAAGCCATCTTCTGTGAACCCAAATTTCGTCCGCCAACGGACAATGAAAAAAGAGCTTTCCGTGGAGGAGTATGTTGACGGTATTGTTGCTGGAAATCGTGTAATCCTGAGTCAAGCTATTACGCTGATCGAAAGCTCGTTGACCTCTCACTTTGAAATGGCTCAAAAAATAATTACCAAATGTATTCCCATTGCCGGAAAATCTATCCGAATTGGAATTACAGGTGTCCCGGGTGTTGGAAAAAGTACGTTTATCGAAGCATTTGGGAAAACACTTACTAGTCAGGGACATAAGATTGCTGTTTTGGCCATTGATCCAAGCAGCGAGCGCTCCAAAGGCAGCATCTTGGGTGATAAAACGAGAATGGAAGAATTGGCAATCGATCACAATGCATTTATTCGTCCATCTCCCTCGGCAGGTTCGCTGGGTGGCGTTGCTCGAAAAACAAGAGAGTCCATCATTTTGTGTGAAGCAGCAGGTTTTGATCGGATTATTGTTGAAACAGTAGGAGTGGGGCAGTCGGAAACTTCGGTCCATTCGATGGTTGACTTCTTTCTACTCTTAATGCTCTCTGGTGCTGGCGACGAATTGCAAGGAATTAAACGAGGAATTATGGAAATGGCCGATACATTGGTCATCAATAAAGCGGATGGAGATAATATACAAAAAGCAAACTTGGCAAAAGCTCAGTATACTTCAGCCTTGCATCTTTTTCCTCCTTCTGCCTCTAAGTGGTCTCCTCAAGCGCTCACTTGTTCTTCATATACAAAAGCAGGGATCGATGATATTGTAAATACAATTGATCAATATGTGGCGTTGACCAAAGAGAATGGTTTTTTTGAAAACAATAGAATGGAACAAGCTAAGTACACTTTGCACGAGTCCATCAATAATTCGATGTTAGAACTTTTTCATTCGGATTCCACAGTGTTGAGTAAAATTAATACCTTTGAAAAAGAGGTAGTTGAAGGGAAAAAGAGTCCTTATGTTGTTGGAAATGAATTAATAGAACTTTTTTTGAATAATTTAAAGAATAAATGAAAAAAACAATCGCTGATAGTTACATCTCACCATTACATGCTTTCGAACTTTATAAAAATGGTGCCATTGTGGTAGATGTTAGAGAAGAATTTGAGTTCGCAGATAAAGGTATTTCAGGCGATAGAGTATTCAACTTCCCTATTGGGTCGTTTGAAGAATTATGTTTGCAAATCCCTGCGCACACCGAAGTTATTATTGTTTGTGTGGTGGGTTTGTGCTCCGAAAAAGCAGCGCAAATATTGATTTCGAAAAAATTCAAGAAAGTTCATATCGTTCAAGGTGGCATATTAGCATGGTCGGATGAAGGTTTGCCAATGTACACAAATCCACAGAAATTACCCGATGAACTTTCAGAACATCGATGTACATGTGGAAATAAATAAATTTTCAAAACACAGAATTATTTCTTATATGCTTTTAAAGCACTAAAAATCTGAACTTTAGATTTTATTAGTTTGTAATTAATGCGAAAAGTATTACCTAAAGAAATGTTTTGGTTCGGTATTTGTAATGCCTGATACCCAATATTAACAATTTAAAAATTTGAGTCATGAAACGTTTATCAATCATCGTTATTGCATTCATACTTGCAATAGGAGTATCCGCAAAAGCTCAGGACGTAGCATCAATTAAAGCTGACAGTACTGGCCTTCCAGGCGATAATTTTAGTCTCCCTGGAGCTTTAGAAATGTTTAAAGCTGCGAAAAATATTGAAGATTTTGAAAAATCACTTAACGTAGAAAATAATCGCGTAAACAATCTTGACTTGAATCAAGACGGCAAAATTGATTATATAAGAGTGGTTGACAATGCGAAAAATAATGCTCACGCATTGGTTCTTCAAGTTCCAGTTTCTAAAACTGAATTTCAAGACATCGCAGTCATAGAAATCGAAAAACAAGGAGACAACCAAGTCTCTGTTCAAATTGTTGGGGACGAAGATATTTATGGTGAAAATGTAATTTACGAACCTCTTAACGAGAAACAAGTTGAAAAAGAAAATTCAAAAGGTGGACCTTTCGCAAATTATTACTCTGCAAATATATGGTTCAATGCATGGTACTGGCCAAGTGTTCAATACATGTATGCTCCTGTATACGTAGTGTGGGTTTCTCCTTGGTATTGGGATTATTATCCACGTTGGTGGAGTCCTTGGTATCCTTATTCATATTATAATTATTACGGATATTCTTACCATTATCATAATTACTACCATCACTCTTATAATCACTACGGACACAATGCTTACAATGCATACAGACACAATAGAAGAACTTCTCCTCAAGTGGTAAACAGACATAGAGACAACTTAGCAAACTACAGAAATTCTCAAGGCAACAGCCGACGTGATAACATTGCAAACAGTCCTAGAAACTCGAATACCGAAAGAAATGGAAGAGTGGATAACGCAAGAGGTGGAAACAATCCTTCAAGAAGTGGAAACAACCCTAATTATAGCAAACCTAGAAATGAGAACAACAATGTTTCTAGAGAAAATCCAAACAATTCTAATGGCAGATCAAATGGAAACATAAATAGCAGATCAAACTCAACAGAATCTAATGGCAAAGTGAACAACAGATCAAACTCAAGAGAATCGAATGGCAATGTAAATAACAAATCAAATTCAAGAGAATCTAATGGTAACGTAAACAGCCGTTCAAATGGAGGAAATTCTAACGGAAAAGTAAACAACAGACCAAGCAGAAATCAAGGAAATGGATCCGTGGGTCGCGGTTCGGGAAACACTCCTAGTCGTCCTTCAAGCGGAAACTCTTCAAAAGCACCTCGTTCAACAGGTAGAAGATAATCGCTCAATTGCTAAAAATAAAGTTTTAATTTCCAAAGTTTCGCCGAATATAGTTCGGCGAAACTTTTTTTTTGACTAAGTCTTTAAATGGAAGTTTTTTAAGGATAACTCATTGGTTTTGTTATAGTTAGATGTCGATGATGTGGAAAACGACTTTCTGTAAAGCGTTGATTTGTAATTATTTATTTATAATAGGATTGATTGGATTTAAATTCTACTGTTTTGGGATAATAGATTGATTTAACTTTTTTTCACAATCCTCAATTCTCTAATTATCTCATAGTTATGAATTTTTGCAGAGATATTGTTCAATGAAAAAATAAAAAAGAGGGATAATGATAGAATTAATGAATAATTTTGTACAGTATCGGAAAAATTGTTTTTAACTAATAAATGAAAATATGTCATTAAGACAAAAGTCAATTGATTTAAAAAAACGGATGCAAGGTGCTCTTGAAGGAGGCGGAACCAAAGCGGTAGAGAAACAAAAAGCTGGGGGAAAACTTACCGCTCGTGAGCGTATTACTTCAATATTAGATCCTAGTTCATTCCACGAATATGATATGTTTGTTGAACATGCAGGTAAAGATTTCGACATGGACAAGAAATATCTTCCTGGTGATGGAGTCGTTACAGGTACTGGAACTATCAATGGTTACCCTGTTTGTATTTATGCTCAGGATTTCACCGTTGCAGGCGGATCGCTAGGATATATGCATGCTAAGAAGATTTGCAAAATCATGGATCATGCGATGAAACTAAAAGTTCCAATCATTGGAATTAATGATTCTGGTGGAGCTAGAATTCAAGAAGGCGTAAATGCATTGGCTGGTTATGGTGATATTTTTTACAGAAATACACATGCTTCTGGCGTAATTCCTCAAATTTCGGTTATCTTAGGACCTTGTGCTGGTGGAGCTGTTTATTCTCCTGCGCTTACTGACTTTGTGTTTGTGGTGGACAATATCTCTAAAATGTTTATCACCGGCCCAGAAGTGATTAAAACGGTGCTTGGTGAAGAGATTTCTCAAGAGGATTTGGGCGGCGCTAGAGTTCATGCTGAGATTTCTGGGAATGCTCATTTCTTTGCAAAAAGTGAAGCACAGTGTTTTGAGCAAATCAAGAGCTTAGTGAGCTATATTCCTTGGAATAATGCCAAAAAAGCAGAACCGTTTTTACCTCAAGGTCCAAAGGTGAAAGAGTACAAAATAAATTCTATTTTTCCTACGAATCCTACAGAACCTTACGATGTTAGAAATATTATTAAATCGATTGTAGATAATTCTGACTTCTTAGAAGTGCAAGAGTTGTTTGCAAAAAACATTGTTGTTGGATTTGCTCGTATTAGTGGCGAAACCATCGGAGTAGTTGCCAATCAGCCATTCTACATGTCTGGTGTGCTTGATTGTGATTCGTCAGATAAAGCAGCTCGCTTTGTTCGATATTGTGATGCGTTTAATATTCCGCTGGTTACATTGGTGGATTTGCCAGGTTATTTGCCAGGGATTGATCAAGAACATGCAGGTGTTATCCGTCATGGGGCCAAATTGTTATATGCATTTTCGGAAGCTACAGTGCCTAAGATTACAGTAATTCTTCGTAAAGCATACGGTGGCGGTTATATCGCAATGTGTTCTCATCACTTAAAAGCAGATTTTGTTTTTGCTTGGCCATCTGCCGAAATTGCGGTTATGGGACCAGAAGGTGCTGCTAACATTATTTTTAGAAGCGAGATTCTTGCAGCGGAAAATCCAGAAGAGTTACGCCAACAAAAAATTGTTGAATACAAAGAAAAATTTGCGAACCCATATGTGGCTGCCGCTTACGGATATGTGGATGCTGTAATTAACTCAAGCGAAACTAGAGAGTATGTTACTCATGCTTTGCAAATATCTAAAAGTAAAGAGGTGCTATTGCCATACAAAAAACATGGAATTGCTCCGTTTTAGTGAATTTGAGCATTTTGTATTAATCAAAAAAAAATAAAATTATGGCAATCTCAAAAGTGTATAAAAAGATATATATATCAATTCCTGCCGGTGAAGTTTATCCATTTATCCCAGGTACGGTTTTAAAGTATTATGTAAAAGAAGGCGATGTTGTTCAACAAGGCGATAAAATCTTTGTTTTACAAGCAATGAAAATGGATAATGAAGTTCTATCTCCAATTAGCGGTACGGTTGTTAAAATCAACGCAAAAGAAGGCGCTAGAGTGAGTAAAAATGATCCAATCATTGTGATTGAATAATCTTTTTGCTAAAATATTAAACGTCCTTTTTCGCTTTCGAAAAAGGACGTTTTTTTATGGAGTTATCTGGAAATCGCTTTTTTATGAGTCGATTTAGGATAAAAAAAAGTGCTTTTAACAGAAGAGTTAAAAGCACTTGTCCCCCAGAAATCACCCTATTATGTTGATAAACAACAATAATATTTTTAATACTATAAAAATAGTTTTTTAGTAATGTCTGTTCTTTAGACCCCTCTCAAAAGTCAAAAGTTGTATGAGGTTGATCTTTTTTTTAAAATTTGTTGTGAAAATTTGTGGGATAAATGTCTATTTGTTTGAAATATAGTTAGTTGGGTTTTAGAAATAATGATTTGGGTTTTTGAAGGTAATGCATGTCACTTTCTTCAATTGTAGCTTTTGGGTTTATTTTGAGCCATTATTTGCCTCTACTGTTGTTTTTAAGCGAAGTATAGTTGGTTATAAATGCATCAGGATACTTTTTGGAAAGTAGCTCTTTGATTTCAAATGCTCTTTTGTTTTCTATCTCTTTTCCACAAACTACTCTGTACAAGGTAACCTCATTGCGTTGTATTTCTTGAATACAAACCCATTCTTTGGTTATTTCAGTGACTGTTTTTACAGCCTTGTTTGCATTTGCTCTACTGCCATAACTTCCAACTTGAACACACCAACCACTCAGCGAATCGGAGTCAGCACAAAGAATAATTGTTTCTTTTATGATCACTTTTTCAACTTTTTTCTCCTTTACTTTCTCTTTGATAGGAGGTTTATTCTGAATTTTCTTCACTGGAATATTCTCCGCCAAAGTAGTGGAATCTGGTTGAGGTTTTATCGCAATTTCTACTTCTTCGTTTTCGGTTATCACTTTCGGTTCTGTTTTTATCTTGACAGCTTTTGGGGTGGTCTTTGCTGCTTTACTCGTTTTGGCGCTTGCTAAAATTGGTTTATCGGCAGCAGTCCCCCACTTTAATACCTCCATTTTTACATCCACTACGCCCGCATTAATAAAACCAAGAACAACAGCCACTTGTTTTGAAACATCAATGTGTCTTCCTTTTATAAAGGGACCTCTATCGTTGATTCTTACCGTTACACTGTTCTTATTGGCAAGGTTTGTTATTTTTACTTTTGTGTTGAAAGGCCAAGTGGGATGAGCAGCAGTGAGAAGTTTATGTGAAAAAATTTCTCCATTTGCAGTTTTTCTGCCATTGAAATATTCATCATAATAAGAGGCTTTGCCATAAAAAACATCCCCTGAGTCTCTAACTTGTTTCACTTGTGAAAATGAAAATATTGGCATTAGAAAAAGTGCCCAAAGAAAATATTTTTTTGATTTGGAAAAAAAAGTGGATATTATGATAAAAAATGTATTAACTTTGAAAAACATCAATAATGAAATTTAAATTCAATTTATTTCATATTTAGTACGGTATATACAAGAAATAGTTTCAATATAAACAAAAAAGACACATGGAAGAAAAATCATTAAAAGGAACTCAAACTGAAAAAAACTTATTAAAATCTTTTGCAGGTGAGTCTCAAGCGAAAAACAGATATACTTTTTATGCTAAAAAAGCAAAAAAAGAAGGTTATGAGCAAATAGCTGCTTTGTTTGCAGAAACTGCTTTGCAAGAAGAGCAACATGCTAAATTGTTTTTTAGTTTCTTAGAAGGCGGCCCCGTCGAAATAACCGCTACTTATCCAGCAGGTGTAATAGGTACTACTGCTCAAAACCTTCACGATGCTGCTGAGGGCGAAAAAGAAGAGTGGTCAGAACTTTATCCACATTTTGCTGAAGTTGCCAAAGAAGAAGGTTTTCCAAAAATTGCAACCAAATTTAAAGCAATTGCTCAAGTGGAAGCTGCTCACGAAAAAAGATATCGCAAATTGCTCGAAAACATGACCAACGAAAAAGTTTTCAAGAAAGATGAACCCGTAGAATGGATGTGTCGCAAATGCGGATATATTTATAAAGGAACAAAAGCATTGGCAAATTGTCCTGCTTGCGATCACCCTCAGGCTTATTTTGAAGTACATAACGAAAATTACTAATGGAGTAAAGCCTCTTATAGGTAGAGAAACAGTTAGTTAATAAATCTGAAAGTGCCAAATAAAGTTCGTCTTTTTGTAATTTAGAATGATTAACAATTGTCTTGCAATTTATTGAATAACAGAGGTTTGGCCTATTTATTATATGACTAAAGATAGACATTATTATTTTAACATGAATTTAATTCCAAAAAACCAAAAGGGTAAGTGAAATGTTGGTATTTTTGTGCCTATTTTTAAAAACAATTAAGAATATCCAGGAAATTTCCTGAAATTAAAACTAATTAAATCATCAATGGCAAATATTGATTCTAAAAAACTACACGAGAAACTTAAAGAGCATTTTGGGTTTGAACAATTTAAAGGCACCCAAGAAGTGGTCATTAAAAGTTTGCTCGACAAGAATGATGTTTTTGTTATTATGCCTACTGGGGGCGGTAAATCATTGTGCTATCAGCTTCCTGCATTGCTTTTAGAAGGAACTGCTATCATTATTTCGCCGCTAATTGCATTGATGAAAAACCAAGTGGATGCGATTCGTAATTATGGTTCTGAAGTGGGAATTGCACATGTTTTAAATTCATCACTTTCTAAATCAGACATTAAGGAAGTGAAGAAAGATTTGCTCTCAGGCAAAACCAAACTTTTATATGTTGCCCCCGAAACGTTGACTAAAGAAGAGAATGTTGAATTTTTCAAAGGACTAACCATCTCTTTTTATGCCATCGACGAAGCACATTGTATTTCGGAATGGGGACATGATTTTAGACCAGAGTACCGCAGAATTCGCCCAATCATCGACGAAATTGGTCACCAAGTTCCAGTAATGGCGCTTACAGCCACTGCTACTCCAAAGGTTCAACATGATATTCAGAAAAACTTAGGAATGAGCAAAGCGGAGGTTTTTAAATCTTCGTTTAACCGAGCAAACTTGTATTACGAAGTGCGCCCTAAACCTAAATTAAAAGAAGATGTAGATCGTGAAGTGGTTCGCTTTGTTAGAAATAATAATGGCAAATCAGGAATCATCTATTGTATGAGCAGAAAAACCGTTGAGGAACTTGCTTCTACACTTCAGGTAAACAATATTAAAGCATTGCCATATCACGCGGGATTGGATCCTGCAACTCGGGTGAAGAATCAAGATATGTTTTTGATGGAAGAGGCAGATGTGATTGTGGCAACCATTGCTTTTGGAATGGGAATTGACAAACCAGACGTTCGCTTTGTAGTTCATTATGATATGCCTAAAAGTCTCGAGGGTTACTACCAAGAAACGGGTCGCTCTGGAAGAGATGATGGCGAAGGGTTATGTGTTGCTTTTTATGATTTCGAAGATTTGGCTAAATTAGAGAAGTTTAATAAAAACAAACCTGTTGCGGAACAAGAAATTGCAAAACAGTTGATTTCGGAAACCGTTTCTTATGCTGAATCTGCTTTGTGTAGAAGAGTTATGTTGCTTCACTACTTTGGTGAATCTTACAGTGCTGATAATTGTGGTAATTGTGATAATTGTCTTCATCCAAAACAAAAATTCGAAGGGAAAGATTTCGTTCAATTGGCGTTAGAAACCATAAAAGCGTTAAAACAGCAGTACAAGGACAAACATATTATCAATGTGATCATTGGAAAATCGAGTACGACCATCAAACAGTTTAAGCATAACGAGATTAAACAATTTGGCGAAGGTGCCGATCAGGATGAACGTTTTTGGAATCAGGTAATTCGCCAATCTTTAATTGATGAGTTGATTGTAAAAGAGATTGAGAATTATGGTATTTTGAAAATCACCACAAAAGGAGATCGTTTTATTAAACGCCCATTTTCGGTGATGTTGACCAAAGAACAGTCTGTGGACAGCGACGACGATGATATGCAAATGGAAGAGATGGGTGGTCAAAAAGGTGGCGCAGTAGATAAAACTCTTTTCTCTCTGTTGAAAGACCTTCGTAAGGATATTTCGAAAAAAGAGAAATTGCCGCCGTTTGTGATTTTCCAAGATACTTCGCTCGAAGATATGTGTATTCAGTATCCAACTACCTTCGAAGAGGTGACGCAAATTGTTGGTGTGGGTCAAGGGAAAGCTGCTAAATATGGAGAACCATTTTTCTCGCTGATTAAAAAATATGTTGTCGAAAATGAAATCGAACGACCTCAGGATTTAATCGTAAAATCGGTGGTGAATAAATCGGCTTTAAAAGTGTATATTATTCAAAACATCGATCGGAAGATTGCCTTGGAAGAGTTGGCTGTTGCCAAAAACTTAAGTTTCGACGATTTGATAACCGAACTCGAAAGTATTATCTCTTCTGGAACACGAATAGACATTAATTATTATATTGACGAGTACGTGGATCCGTATCACGTGGAAGAGATTTTTGAATATTTTAGCGAAGCTTCTACGGATTCGATCAGCGATGCTTTGACAGAACTAGGCGAGGATGAATATACCGAAGAGGAGATTCGTCTGGTGAAGATTAAATTTATGTCGGAAATTGCGAATTAGAGATTTTATAGATATTATTGCATTCATTATTTAAAAACCAAAAAATGGAAAACGAAAATTTTACTCCAGAAGAAAATAAAGAATTAGAACCGATCATCGAAAAGAAGACTCGAACTTGCCCTTTACGTCCTTCTATGCTCTTTAATATTGTATTGCTTGTGGCTGTTGGGGTGCTCTACTTTTTGCATTTCTATACTGGAAAATCTGTTACAGGTGATGTTTCTCAGGGAAACAATACAGGTGCAAAAATTGCCTTTTTTGACACCGATTCTGTTTTCCAGAATTACAATTCAGTGGATGAATTACGTGAAGATTTGAAAAAGGAAAAGGAGAAATTAGAGGGGTCTTTTAATGCAAAACAAGCCTCTTTTGAGCAAAAAGTAAAAAATTATCAGAACAACGTTAAAAGTAATATTATCAATGCTACACAAGCTCAAAACGCTGAAAATCAGCTGATGAAAGAGCGGGAGGATATTATGAAAATGAACGAAGAGTACACCCAACAACTGATGGTGAAAGAGTCTGAGATTAATAAAAAAATCACAGAAGATATCATCGCTTATGCGAATAAATTCAATGTTAGCTATGGTGCTGATTATATTTTGGGATACACCAAGGGCGGCCCTATTATTGTGGTCAATAAAAAAATGGATGTAACCAAAGAGATTATTGAAGGTTTAAACAAGGAACATAAAACAAATAAGGCTAAATAATAAATTCTAGCTGGTTTAATTAATTAGATACGGAGTATATTTTATGATGAAATCATTTACAGGAATCATTTCTATTTTATTAATAGCCATGATGGTTTCTTGCAAACCACAAGTAACAAAAGTTGTAGAGCAAAAATATCCAGATGGATCGCCTCAGTTGGAGCGTTTCTTTAAAGGCGAAGAGAAGAAAGAGTTGGTGAAAGAAATCCTATATTGGCCTAATAAAACAAAAAAGATTGAAGGTTCGTACAAAGATTCTCTTCGTGATGGACTGTGGACAGCTTGGTTTGAAAATGGCAAAAAATGGAGCGAAGGCACTTATATTAAAGGAGTTGAGGATGGTGATAAAAATGTTTGGTACGAATCCGGACAACTTTTTTACTCAGGTAAATTTAAACTCGGAAATAAAATTGGTATATGGAAAATTTACGACGAAAAAGGGGCTATAGCCCAAGAAATTGACTATGATAAGGATCGTAAAAATGTAAAATAAAATGAGATTTTGTCTTTTCCCTTAAAGAGAAAAGTAGCTATAAATTATTGACGAACAATCGGATTTGAGAGGCCTATTTTAACCTTTCGAGTCCGATTTTTGCTTTTTGGTGGATGCTCTCTTTGTATTGATTTGGTGATAGTGACAAACATTTCTTGTAATAAAAAACAGCTTTTGTTTTATCGTTTATTGATTCGCATATATTTCCAGCATTTAAGGCTGCATTTGCCGCATAATAGTTCTCAATAGAGGATCCGTCGATGATTACTTTGTTGTAAAGAATCAGCGACTGAGTGTTATTTTTTAGTTTATCTAATATGCGCGCCATTCGATAATAATATTCGAGGACAAAAATTTTACCTACCATTTTATGGATATTAATTTTTCTCAACTCTTCTTGTGATTTTAGATAGTACCCACCGTCGAATAGTAAGCGTGCTTTTAGTAATTGAATGTTCGGTTGCAAGTTGCTTTGTTGCTCAAAATTAGCTGCTTGGTCTTGCTCCGTGATGTTATTCTTTTTGTTTATCATGCGGATATATTTGAAATATCCCTGCGGGTTTTGGTTCATGATGGATTGCCAGGCAAGTCGCTGATAGGAAGCATTGACATAGTTGCCAGTTTTAACTCCTTGAATATATGCGTTAAAATGTCTCACACACGCCTCGTCTAATTTGTTTTGCAGTGCTATACCCCAGAGAAACTCGATGGTCCAAAATGGAATATAGTCCTCGCTTTTTTGCATCGAACTAAAAACATTAATGGCGGCATCATTTTGTCCATTTTTTATTTGGTAGTCGCCCCAAGCATAGATCAGTAAATAATTTTTTGCCAGTTCGTTTCTAACGGATAAAGTGTTGAAATACATCGATAAGGTTCTTTTGTCAGAATTTGAGGCCGTTGATCGTTGCGAGATAATTGTTTTGTAGGTGAGTATTTCGAAAAAGAAACAGTATTCATTTTCATTCACATACGTAAAGTTTAACAATCGGTTTAATTCGGCGATGCCTTTGTTGTAATTTCCATTCAACGAGATGAGTGCAGAAGCCCATTTTACAGAGGGTGGAATGGATCCAAAAATGATATTGAGTAACGATTTTGGTTTATCATTCAATTGGAAAAGCGGATATTCGGTGATGTTTTTGTTGGCATAGGAGTTTGCCTTTTTGAGATCAAAAACGGCTTTTATCTTCTCCCCAAAAAACACTCTTGTGATTGCCCGGTGGATGTAAAATTCGGCTAGACTAAATTTGATGAAGGGAGATTTTACTTCGCAGTTTTCGAAAATAGTAATTCGTTCGCTATTTTTAGATTTATAGAGTTCAAAAGCGTCTCTGGATGAGAGTCCCAATACGGCGTAAAAATCGGCAATTTCTTCGACGAAAAAGGTGGCTAAATTCTCAGGATATTGCTCTTTTAAGGTGAGAATTTGTTTTTTGGCAGAGATCGTCTTTAATTGAATAGCTTCGTGGTAAACAGATTGGTGGATTGAGTCGAGGTCAAAATGTTTATTCTGAGCAAAAATTGGACAGATTAGGTTTTGGAAAATCAAGAATAAAAAAAAGACCTTATAGTAAGAAATTACTTCCAATATAAGGTCTTTAAATCTGTTCATTTGTGCAATTTATATATTGTCGGCAAATTCTTCGTCAATAAGAACTCTTCCGCAATATTCGCAAACGATTATTTTCTTGTGCATTCTAATGTCTAAAATTCGTTGAGGTGGAATTTTGTTGAAACAACCACCACAAGCATCTCTTTGGATTTTTACAACAGCTAGTCCGTTGCGAGCGCCTTTTCTGATACGTTTGTAAGCTGTAAGTAATCTCTCTTCGATGAATTCTTGTTGTTCTTCAGATTTGCCTCTTAATTCTAGCTCTTCTTTTTCTGTTTCTGCAATAATATCATTCAACTCACTTTTTTTAATATCTAAGTCGTTGCGTGATTCTGATAAATCAGTATTGATTTTTTCAACATCTGATTTTTTGACAGCCAAATCAACCGAACACTCTTTGATTTGTTTTTCAAAAAGTTGAATTTCTAGGTTTTTAAATTCAACTTCTTTAGATAAAGCCTCGTATTCGCGATTGTTGCGAACATTATTTTGTTGCTCTTCGTATTTCTTGATTAGAACTTTTGACTCTTTTATTAAAATATTTTTGTCAAGAATTTGTTTTTCAAGATCTTGAATTTCTTCAATAAACTTAGCAGAACGAGTTCCTAAACCAATACATTGGTCTTCTAAATCTTGAACTTCAAGAGGCAATTCGCCTCTGATAATCTTGATTTTGTCAACTTTAGAGTCAATCTGTTGTAGTTTGTATAAAGAAATTAATTTCTTTTCTATCGAGATTTCTTCTTGTGATTTGGGTTCAGGAATAGGAGCATTCATGATTGCTTGCTCTTCGATTTCTGCATTTTTTTTCGATGTCTTTGCCATTGATTAACTATGTTTTGCTGTTATCGCTCTATAAAATATTGAACTGGATTGGAATTTATTTTTGTTTTCAAGATTGCAAAGTTAGGAATTTTTTTTATCATAACATCAATGATTATATCAATTGTATGTTGTTCGCTCTCAAAATGACCGATATCAGCCACAATAATTCTATCTTGAGCATCAAAAAATTCGTGATATTTTACATCTCCGGTGATATAGATGTCTGCTTTTTTTGCAATGGCATCCGAAATCAAGAAGCTGCCACTGCCTCCGCAATATGCGATTGTTTTTACGACTTCTTTGTCGATTTTAGTATGCTTAATCACCGATAGATTGAACTGAGATTTCAGTAATTTTAAAAAATCTATCGTTTTCATTTCAGAAGGTAATTGGCCAATAATTCCTGCGCCTGCGAGTGGATTTGTGTTTTTGATTGGAATTAAATCATAGGCAACCTCCTCGTAAGGGTGAACAGCTTTCAGATTTTTAATCACATTGGAGACTAAATAGTCTGGGATGATGGCTTCAATTCTTGTTTCTGGTTCAAAATGAACCTCTTCTTTGGCCCCCGCAAAGGGATTGCTCTCTTTGCTTGCCATAAATGTTCCTACACCTTCGCTGTTGAAGCTGCAGTGCGAGTATGAGCCAATATTTCCGCCTCCACTTTTAAAAATGGAATCTCTTACGGCTCCCGAAAAATCATTAGGAACGTATGTGATGAGTTTGAAAAGTTGCTGAGAGGAGGGGCGAAGTCCTTCAATGTTTTTGAGTTCAAGTTTTTTTGCAATGGCTCCATTTACCCCTGAGATTGCATTGTCGATGTTCGTGTGAACGGCAATGATTGAAATTTCGTGTTGAATGGCTTTAATGATAATCTGATCTGCACTGTTTTTTGTCGATAATTTCTTTATTCCACTAAATATTACAGGATGATGGGAGATGATTAAATTCGCTTTTTGCTCAATTGCCTCCAATATTACCTCCATTGTGACATCAAAAGCGACTAAAATTGATGATATTTCGCAGTTGAAATCCAAAATTATTCCCGAATTATCATAGCTCTCTTGAAGTGAAAAGGGAAATTCTTGATGAATAATGTGTGCAATGTCTGTGGTTTTCATAAAAAAATCTTAAATAGTTGCAATTAATGATTTTATGTATTAATTTGGTCTCGTTGTTACAAAGTTACGTAAATTTATCCTATGTTTAGATTTTTATTTTTTCCAATTAGTTTGCTTTTTTGTTTTGCCACCTACATCAGAAGACACTTGATTTATGGATTAGGTTTAAAGTCGCGAACCACTTTTGATATTCCTGTTATTTGTATTGGCAATATAGCCATGGGCGGCACAGGAAAAACTCCTCACACCGAATTTCTTGTTGATTTTTTGAAAGATAATTACAAAGTCGCTACCTTGAGTAGAGGATATAAAAGAAAAACTTCTGGTTTTATCATCGCAGATGAGAGTCATCAGGTTACGGACATTGGCGACGAACCATTGCAATACTATCATAATTTTAACGGAGATGCCATTGTGGCTGTGGACGAAAAGAGGGTAAACGGTGTGGAACAGTTGATTCGTTTAAATCCTGATTTGCAAGTAGTATTGTTGGATGATGCTTATCAGCACTTAGCCATAAAAGCGGGTTTGTACATTTTGTTAACCGATTATTTTTCTCCCTATTATAAAGATTTTGTTTTTCCGGTGGGAACATTAAGGGAGCAGAAATCTGCTGCTAAATACGCGGATATCATCGTGGTTACAAAATGTCCGAAAGTACTATCTCCTATTGTTCGAGATCTTTATTTGTCGGAATTAAAGCTAAACCCAACCCAAAAGGTTCTCTTCTCTTATTTTACGTATGGCGATTTAGTTCCAATAAATCAGATGGCAAAAGATTTGAATATTGGCGCTGTTACGCAAATATTATTGCTCACAGGTATTGTAAATCCATACCCACTAAAAGAGTATTTGAATAATAAATATTATGAAATTCACTCAATGGTTTATCCAGATCATCATGAGTTTACGGAAAAAGAGATAATAGATGTGCGGACGACCTTCAAAGATATTCCCACGTCAAAAAAAGCAATTATTACTACACAAAAAGACGCTATGCGTCTGATGTCATGTAATATAGATGATTTGCCCATATTTTACGTGCCACTTCAAGTAAAGTTTCATGCAGCGTACGACGAGGTGATGAAGATGGAAGTGAGCAGTTTTATAAAAAAAGCTATGAAAGTTTAAACGAGACAGGAAGCATCATCTGCGTTCTAACAGTTTTTCCTCGCTGTTTTCCAGGTTTCCAATTTGGCATCGATTTTACCACTCTCATTGCTTCTGTTCCGCAACCAGATCCAATATCTCTTTTAATTAAAATGTTGCTGATGGCGCCATCGGGTTCTACGATGAAGGAGATGTAAACTGTTCCTTGAATGTTTTTTTCTAAAGCTTCTGCTGGATATTGAAGGTTTTTAACCATAAACTGACTCATCGCTGCATCTCCACCAATAAAAGAGGGAGATTCTTCCACAACTGTAAATACTTCATTGTTGTTTTGTGCTATGCCGCTTAGGCTTAGGCTTACAATGGCTATCAGTAAAAATAATTTGTAGACTTTTGATGTTTTCATATTGATTTATTTTTCAACAAATATACACAAAACATTCAATATAAAACGCGACGATTAATAAAACTGACCATAATTACCACAAGTTAAAAAAAAAAGAAATCGGCCTTAGCCGATCTCTTTTTAAAGTGGGTTGAGGAAAAAGGGATGATTGATTATTGATTTTTGTGGAACACAAATTTGAAATTCATAGAATCGGCATCGAAGAAATCTGCTTTTGGAAATCTTATTTCTCCTAATTGGGTTTTTACATAATTTTCTAGTCTATAATCAGATGAATTTATTCCATTGATTATTATCTGTTCGTTTTCTACGGAGATGTTTACAAGTACGATTCCTTCGTTTATATACTTCGCCAAATCGTCGGTGAAAGAAACTTTTGAAATAATCATTTGAGAGATTTTTTCTTTGGTGATTACATTTATTTCATTTGGACTTTCTGCATTGGCAGTAAACGAAATTGAACCTAATGTAATAAGGATTGCAGCGAATATTGATTTTGTTTTCATAATTATTATAATTTGATTTTGTTTTATTTAATGAGGCAAAGTTACAGCGACTATAGCGTAGAAAAAAGTTTATTTGGCAAACAAGATTTATCGCCTAATGAATGAGTCTATTTGCTTGTTATTGTGTTATTTAGTCGATTTTTTGTTCTTTTTTGCTCTTGTCGAGAATATGTAATGGTTTGTCGTAAAGAAGTCGTTGCTTGTCGTTAGAAAAGAGAAAAAGAGAACATGAACTTTGGAAAATTGCCTCAATGTATTCCTCCTCCTCCAACAAGTTTTTTTGAAATAAAATAGATTTCTTCTTTTTTGTCATTATATGGCGTTGATCCTGTTTTTACGTCAGAGTTTCGATCTTTGCCAAAGTCTCAATATCGACTTAGTTGTATTTTGTTGTAGGATTTTGGGTTTTAATAAATATAAAATTGTAATTTAGGGGTCAAATTGTAACAATGGGGACCAAATATAAATTAAGAAAGATCGCGACAAGTATTGTAATTCAGCACGTTGTGTTTTGGGTTGCTGTGATACTTTTATTGATTTATCCAGACATCTCTTCTGGAAAACAGTATGTGTTAGCCCAAGTTACCGAGACTTTGGTGAGTATTCTGTTGATTGCTATTTCGGTATATGGCAATTTAGTTTTCTTATTGCCCAAGTTTTTGAGAAAAAGGAGATATTTTATCTATATTTTTGTCCTGTTTTTGGGATTGTTTATCATTAGCGCCCTCGATTTATACATCTCCGAAAACATTTTCAACAAAGATAATTCAGCATTTTTTGACAATTCCAAGACCCCACTAATAATGCAACGGTTTATCCTTGTATTGACTACTTTTTTGATGATTTTGTTTTTTGTTATCATCACTACTTTTATAAAATTGCTCAGAGATTGGCTCAAAATGCAAGACGATGCGCTTACCATGAAAGAGATGGAACGTCAGCATTTGGAAGCAGAATTAAACTCCCTCAAAGCGCAAATTAATCCTCATTTTTTATTCAATACGTTGAATAATTTATACTCATTGTCGCTGGATAGTTCACCCAAGACTCCAGATATGATTTTGAAGTTGAGCGACTTGATGCGTTATATTATTTACGACTGCAGAGAAAATAAGGTGAGCGCTCGAAAAGAAATTGAGTTTGTAGAGAACTATATAAGTCTCGAAAAATTGAGATTGGGTGATAGTATTCATGTAGATTTGGCTATTATTGGAGAACCCGATGTGGAAATTGCCCCTTTGCTGTTTGTAAACTTTCTGGAGAATGCATTTAAGTATGGTCGCAGGGGCGATGATTCTGTGATCCGTGTTGAATTTGATTTTCTGGAAAACGATCATCTAACGTTTATGGTCGAAAATAGTGTTTACACCCAAGTAACCACCGAAGATAGCTACTATTCGGGCATTGGAATTGGAAATGTGAAGAAGAGATTGGCATTGCTGTATCCCAAAAAGCATACATTAGAAATAACATCAGATAATGAAAAGTATAAAGTTCACTTAAATATACAATATTATGAGTAATACTATAAATTGCATCATCGTGGATGATGAGCCATTAGCACAACGTGTTATTGAGAAGTTTTTAGAGGATTTGCCAAACTTTAAAGTGTTGGCCAAATGTAATAATGCTTTTGAAGCCATGGATGCAATCAATGAAAATGCGGTGGACTTGATGTTTTTGGATATTAATATGCCAAAGCTAACTGGACTCTCCTTTTTGAAATCTATAAAAAATCCTCCTTTGGTCATTATTACCACCGCATACTCCGAATATGCTATTGAGGGATATGAGTTGGATGTAGTCGATTATTTAAAAAAACCATTTTCGTTTGAACGATTTTTCAAAGCAGTTCAAAAAGTGCAAGAGCGATTAAAGAAACACGAAACGCCAATTTCGGAAGTGTCTGCCGAAGAAGAGGTATCTCCGGTAGAAGTTTTTGCAGATTTGAGTACGTCTAAGTTTATCTTTGTGAAAGCCAATAAGAAGAATTACAAAGTGGACATCGATGATATTTTCTTTATAGAGGCACTGGGTGATTATATCAAAATTCACACGTCCAACCAGGTATTGGTTACGTATCAATCGATGAAGAAAATAGAGTTGATATTGCCTTCTAGTATTTTTGTAAGAATTCACAAATCGTACATTGTATCGGTGAATAAGATTAAGAGTGTGGAAGGAAACATGGTTGAGGTGAAAAATGAAAAACTATCGATAGGCAATAGTTACAAACAGCAGTTTCAGGAGTTTGTAGACCAACATTCTATATCGTAAAAAAAAAAGGCATTGATTATTTTCAATGCCTTTTTTACGTTAGATAATATAACTAACCTCTTTAAAACCACACTCATAATCAATGTTTGCTTCATCTTTTAAACAAAGCATTCCAAATTTGTTTACATCGATGATGGAAGCCGTTAATGTTTCGTTGTTTATCTGAAATTTACTCCAGGTTTTGAATCTAAAAAGTGAAGATAGGTAATCTTTTTTTAATAAATTTTGATGCTCGTTGTAATATTTTTTCTTTTCAGATATATGGAAAAGTAGTTCTCTAACGCACTCGTCGAGGTTAAAGTTGTGATTGCAAACTTGTGCTGCAGAAATAGGGTTAGGAATGTTTTTAGGAAATTCCGTTTGATTGATGTTTAATCCTATCCCAATGATTGTGTACAATATTGATTCTCCAATAATTGAGTGTTCAATGAGCACACCGCCAATTTTTTTATCTTGATAATAAATATCGTTAGGCCATTTAATGGAAAAACCCTCTTCGGAAATATTGGTTTTGCAATAATCCAGAATGCCAAGACATATTTTCATGTTTACATTAAACTGGGTTTCTCCCTTTTCTTTCGGATAAACAACCGTACTTAAAAGCATATTTTTCCCAGGTTCCGAATGCCAAGAATTGTTCTTTTGCCCTTTGCCTTCGGTTTGGAAGTTCGAACTGACTGTGTAAAATTCAGGAACATCAATTGTGATTAAATCGTCTGTGATATTTTTTTTATTATTTACCAGATCGTGCAAATAAGCATTGGTTGATGTTGTGGTCTCTAAGTTTGTAATTAGTAGCATAGGCATGTATTTGGTGTATTCACTTTTGTTAGAAGAACGAATTGTTAAAAACTCCAATTATTTCCAAAATTGGAATATAAATATAAGGTAGAATTGTCTTTTTGGTGTGTTTTTATTCATTCATTAACATAAAAGATTTTTTTTTTTTGAATTTTTGTGATTCTAGCATTTCTTAGGGTAAGAATTGTAGTCTTTTTCTCATTTTTTTTTACATTTTTAAATTTGAATTTTTAGTTAGAATTTTATGTTAGAACGTTTTTAGAACGCCAAAATAATGCCAAAATTTCAGAATTATCCTACAACTATTATGAATTTGTCTTAATAAGTTGTTCAGAAAAGAGTTATCTTTGCAAAAAACAAAAGAATGGCAAAGAAAAGCGAGATAAAAGCAAAAACAATTAAAGAAGATACAGTTATAAAGAGTTTATCAGAGATAATCATTGAAACAATACAAGACAAAAAAGGACTAGATATCGTCGTAATGGATTTACATGCATTGCAAAATTCATTATTCGATCAATTTATTATCTGTTCGGCTACTTCAAAACCACAGTCGGATACCATCGTGGATAGCATTGAGTTTGAAGTGAAGAAAAAGTTGGGCATCCTTCCAAAGAATGTCGAAGGTACTGATAATGCCACTTGGTGTGTGATGGATTATTTTAATATTTTAGTTCATGTTTTTAATCCTGAAAGCAGAACATTCTACCAATTAGAAAAGCTTTGGGCGGATGCAGAACTAAAAGTAATTGAAAATGTATAATAGTTAATATTAAAAGATATGGCTGACAATAATTTAAAGATAAAGAAACCAAAATTTAATCTTTATTGGATTTATGGTGCTATCGCTCTGGCGCTTATCTTTTTTTCTATCCAAAACAATAGTAGTTCTGGAAAGATAAAAGAGGTCAATTTTAATGAATTGGATATCATGGTGCAAAAAGGTCATGTAGCCAAAATTGTAATTATTAAAAGCAAAGAGCAGGCGGATATTTTTTTGGCTAAAGACTCCTTGTCTAAGGATACTTTGTATAAAGATTTAGCGAAAGCGAAGAATGCAGAAAAGAATACAGGACCTCATTTTTATTGCCTGATTGGCTCTTTGGAGAGTTTTAATACAAATTTAAAAGAGTCTCAAGCAAAGAGAATTACTGCTGATACTATTGGTAAAACAGATGAAGAGAAACTGCTGATTATTCAAAAAAGTCAGCCAATTTCTATTACGTATGACAATTCTGCCGATTGGGGAAGTGAAATTTTCACTTGGGTGCTTACTTTTGGATTTATTATTTTGATTTGGATTATTTTCATGAGAATGATGAACAAAGGAGGCGGTGGATCTCAGATTTTCAATTTTGGGAAAGCCAAAGCACAACTTTTTGACAAAAATGTTCCGGTGTCTACAACTTTTATGGATGTAGCTGGATTGGAAGGTGCCAAAGAAGAGATTGTGGAGATCGTTGACTTTTTGAAAAATCCTAATCGTTATACTCACTTGGGTGGAAAAATTCCAAAGGGAGTCTTGCTTGTAGGTCCTCCTGGAACAGGAAAAACCTTGTTGGCAAAAGCCGTTGCAGGCGAAGCAAAAGTTCCTTTCTTCTCGCTATCAGGATCTGATTTTGTCGAGATGTTTGTGGGCGTAGGTGCTTCGCGTGTTCGTGACTTGTTTAAAAATGCAAAAGAGAAAGCTCCTTGTATCATATTTATCGATGAGATTGATGCGATAGGAAGAGCTCGTGGACGAAATCAATCTACCGGTGGCAATGATGAACGTGAAAACACGCTGAATGCGTTGCTGACCGAAATGGATGGTTTTTCGACCAATAATGGAGTTATTATTTTGGCCGCTACCAACAGAGCTGATATTCTAGATGGTGCTCTTATGAGAGCGGGTCGTTTTGATAGACAAATTCATGTGGAGTTGCCTAATGTGACTGAGCGGACGGCTATTTTTAAAGTTCATGTGAGACATTTAAAATTGTCTGATGATTTTAGTAGTGAGTTCTTTGCAC
Organism: Bacteroidales bacterium; assembly: GCA_038240835.1. Lineage (GTDB taxonomy): Bacteria > Bacteroidota > Bacteroidia > Bacteroidales > WCHB1-69 > JBAXTE01. The sequence goes on from JBBRGJ010000002.1 coordinate 41,089, forward strand.
GTCAAACTCCCGGTTTTTCAGGAGCAGATATTGCCAATGTGTGTAATGAAGCTGCATTAATTGCTGCTAGAAAATCCAAAGAAAAAATTGAAAAAGACGATTTCTTATCTGCCATCGATCGTATTGTGGGTGGGTTGGAACGTAAGTCTAAAATCATCACTCCAGGCGAGAAAAAAGTAATTGCCTACCACGAATCGGGTCACGCTTCGGTTAGTTGGATGCTCAGATATGCTCATCCGTTGGTAAAAGTAACCATTGTCCCTCGTGGGAAAACGTTGGGTGCTGCTTGGTACTTACCTGATGAGAGACAAATTACCACTTTTAATCAAATGTTCGACGAGCTTACAGCCCTATTGGCCGGTAGAGCTTCCGAAGATGTGTTTTTTGGTGAAGTATCTACGGGTGCGTTAAATGATTTAGAAAGAGCTTCCAAAATGGCTTATTCCATCGTGGTTTACTACGGATTAAATGATAAATTAGGGAACGTAAGTTACTATGATTCTTCGGGTCAGAGCGAGTACACATTCTCAAAACCTTATAGCGAGGAAACTGCAAGATTAATAGATCAAGAGATTCATATTCTCATAGAAAAAGCCTATGCGAATGCAAAAGAGGTGATTGAGACTAATAAAGACAAAATTGAAGAGTTGGCGAATATGTTGCTTGCCAACGAGGTTCTTTTTAGAGAGGATGTAGAGAATATTTTGGGCAAACGAATGTACGACGACGAGCATTTAATCAACATGGATATGCCAGCAGCAATCGATCGCGATGTTGCGGAGTCTGAGTTGCTTGCCGAAAAAGAAATTGAAAAAGAGAAAGAGAATGAAAAAGAGAACGAATCTCCCACTCAAGTTGACGTAGAAGAAAAAGAGTAAAATCGAAAAACATGGATGAAACCTCTGTTAAAGAAAAAATTTTCAAAGCCGTTAGAGAGGCTTTAATTGAAAAGGACATGGATATAATCGTTGAATCCGATACTGTTGAGATAGTGGAAGGTGCTTCGGAAGCTTCAATTTCTTTTGCTGATAAGTTTGTGAGCAAAGGTGGTGGATTCTTGTTTTGCGAACGCTCTAAAGATCTTCTTGATGGCGTAGTTGCATTGTTTAAAAACTGCGATTTGGCCGATATCTTATGCTTAAATGACGACTTATCGGAGGTGTTGGCTGCTTGCAATATTAAGCATGTAAGAACGGTGACAAAGGATCAGAAAATCGACTTTGTGGTGATGCAAGCTGATGCTTTGATTGCCAATAGTGGAGCCGTAGTGGTGAGTTTTAATAATGAATTTGAAAATATTGTATTGAGTTCGGGTGCTGTTCTTGTGCTTTTTGCTCGTACAGACCAGGTGGTGAATAGATATGCTGATGTGCCAAAAATTGTAAATTCTCGTGAGCATTCAGTTGCTTTTTCGTATGTACATTTAATTGAAAAACCAGCGACTAAAAACAAACTTGAATTTCCCAAGCAAACGAATATATTTCTAAGGTATGTTAAATAAAAATCTACTTCTACGAACTGTTTCTGGTTCCTTATTTGTAGGGTTGGTCGTAGCTTCAATTTTTATTTCACCCCTATTTTTTGGTGTGTTATTTTTGTTGATTACTGTAGTAGGAACGTTTGAATTATTGAGAATGTCTCAAAAAATCGAAGGATTGGCCGTCAATCAATTGGTGGTTTTTAGTTTGAGTGTTGTCTCATATTCTTCTATTTTTTTGGCTGTAATTTTAGCCGACAAAAGGTGGTTTTTAGCACTTATTTTGCTGTTGCCAGTTTCCTTGTTGGTAGAACTTTATCGGAAAAAAGAGAATCCTTTGCTTAATATCGCTTATTCTATTTTGCCTGCAATCTATATCGCCATTCCTTTGGGAGTATTGAATTCCCTTTTGCCAATTGGTGAAGGTTTTTTATTGTTAGCATTTTTTGTAACCATTTGGGCAGGCGATACATTTGCATTTATAGTAGGTTCTTTAATTGGAAAACATCGATTATTTGAACGCATTTCTCCCAAAAAATCTTGGGAAGGGACGATTGGGTCGATTATCATCACGCTTGCGATAAGTTATTGGTATCCAGTGATTTTTGGAATTCTCAATGGATGGCAATGGGCTATTTTTGTCGTTATTGCATTAGTGGCAGGTTCTTATGGCGATTTAATCGAATCGCTGTTCAAACGAAGTGTGGGCGTTAAAGATTCTGGAAGTATTATGCCAGGACATGGTGGAATATTAGATCGATTTGATGCTGTTTTTTTGGCATCTCCATTGATTTTTGTATTTTTGCAAATTATTTTAAATTAACTAATCATAATTATTATGAAGATTCACAAAGAAGGATACAGAGTAATTGCCGTTATTTTTTTAGTATTAGCTCTTATTTTAATTGCAATAAATGTTCTTTTTTGCGCGCAAACTCTTATTCATTATGCATTATATGTAGTTGCAGCGATATTTTATTTTCTTGTTGTCCGCTTTTTTAGAGTCCCAAACAGAACAATTGATTCTGACGAAAACGCAATATTTTCTCCCGCAGATGGCGAAATAGTAGTTATCGAAGAGGTGATGGAACCCGAATATTTAAAAGATAATCGTAGACAGATTTCGATATTTATGTCGCCACTGAATGTGCATGTGAATTATTTCCCAATTTCGGGATTGCTGAAATACAAGAAATATCACCCAGGCAAATTTCTAGTAGCATGGCATCCTAAGTCTTCTACATTAAACGAAAGAAGTACGATGGTGGTGGAGCACTCTTCCAATGGAAAATCAATTTTATTCAGACAAATCGCTGGTTTTGTTGCCCGTAGAATTGTTCCCAGTGTGGAGTTGAATCATCAAGCCATTCAAGGTGACGAGTTTGGAATGATAAAATTTGGTTCCAGAGTAGATGTTTTTGTCCCTTTAGATGCTAAAATCAATGTGGAAATTGGCCAAAAAGTTACGGCTAAAAAAACTATTATTGCATACTTCGAGTAACGTATCCTCATTTTTCTCTAAATGTTTAGATTTTTAATTGAAATTTTAATTTCATCTAACCGTTTGTTCATCAAGTGATAAAGAGTTTTTGTTTTGACTTAATTCAACACAATAACGCTGTGTTTTTGTTAAATTTGAATTAATATTAAAAATATATACTATTTTTGCAAAAAAAATCAAAGCAATGAAAAAAAGACTCTTTTTATTTATCGGGTTGATGTGTATTTTTTATTTTAGCTATTCGCAAATAGATGTTAAATCAAAAATCAAGGAGAAAACCAATCAACGGATTGAGACAAAAACCGATGAGGGCATCGACAATGGCCTGAATAAAGTCGAAGAGGGGATTGGAAATCTTTTCAAAAAGAAAGAAAAGAAAGAGAAAACCGAAAATGCAGAAACGTCAGAGCCATTAGAAGAGGTTGCGGCTCCTGTAAAAACGGATGATACTCCGAAGATTAAGAGTTATACGAAATACGATTTTGTAGCCGGAGATAAAATATTGTTTTACGATGATTTTTCACAAGATGCAGTAGGCGATTTTCCAGCACTATGGACCACGGATGGTTCTGGCGAAATTAGAACCGTAGATCAGTTTCCAGGGAACTTCCTTTATATGAACACAAAGGACAAGGTGTATAATTTGATGAAAAATTTGGATTTACCAAAAAACTTTATTTTTGAATTTGATGTAATCTTAACACCTGGGGAAGAGGAGTCTACCAGAGGTGATTTTTATTTTACATTTTATAATTCCGAAAAATCTGAGTTTTTAGATAATGATTTGTATCCTGACACCAAAGGAGTTCATTTTACCATATCAGAATCCGGCTGGGACGTAAAATCATATAAAGAGGGGGCTTCCGAGACATTAGAAGGATCTTCCACCATTTCACCTGTGGTAATAAATCAAATGTGTCATGTTATTTTATGGGTTCAAGGTCGAAGAGCGAGAATGTATCACGATGGCAAAAAAGTGTTTGATATGCCTACAATTATATACGAAGGCACCAATCCAAACCGACTTCGGTTTTCGTTGTGGAGTTGTTCGGGTTTGCCTTTCATCTCTAACTTAAAGATTACAACCGCTGCTCCCGACACAAGAAGCAAATTAATTACCGAGGGGAAATTGGTCACATACGGAATCACATTTGATTCGGGTAAAGATCAAATAAAATCAGAATCTTACGGCACCTTGGCGGACATCGCCAAAGTTTTGAACGAAAATCCAACAGTGCGAGTTAAAATAATTGGACATACCGACAGCGATGGAAACGCGCCTTCAAATCTCGATTTATCCAAAAAACGGGCAATCTCAGTTAAGAATTATTTGGTTGCAAATTTCAAAATAGATTCTTCAAGATTGGAAACGGACGGCAAAGGTCAAACTCAAACAGTTGCACCCAATACAACCTCCGAAGGAAAAGCGAAGAATCGTAGAGTAGAGTTTTTGAAATTGTAGATTGAGGCCGTTGCAAAAAGCCAAACTCTGCGTTATTTGTAAATTTCAAACACTATGCTCATACTCCCAACTCAATCCATCTCTCGATACTGCTCTTTGATTATTTCAATGGTTTCCAAAATCTCTTTTACGGAATAGGAGGTTAACAGTTTTATTTTGAAGGGTTTGAAATCACGCAGGCCACTGAAATAGTGGTTGTACTGGCGACGCATTTCTAAAACTCCTGCTCGTTCGCCTTTCCAGGCTACAGAGGTGGTCAGGTGTTCGATGCACGTATCTGCTTTTTCGATAATGCCGGGGCGGGAGAGAAGTTCGCCCGTGTTTAAAAAGTGTTTAATCTCTGCAAAAATCCATGGATTGCCTGTGGCGGCTCTTCCGACCATGATGGCATCTACGCCCGTCTCTTCAAAGCGTTGTTTGGCAATTTCTGGACTGGAAATATCGCCGTTTCCAATAATTGGAATGTGGATATTTGGATGATTTTTTACTTCACCAATCAATGTCCAATCGGCTTCTCCCATGTACATTTGTGGTCGAGTGCGTCCGTGAATGGTGAGCGCAGCAATGCCAATGTCTTGCAATCGCAATGCGATATCTACAATGGGTTTGTCGGAGTTGTCGTAGCCCAGACGAGTTTTTACGGTAACAGGAATATTTACTGCATCCACGACAGCCTTGGTGATGGCCACCATTTTGGGAATATTATTCAAAATTCCAGAACCAGAACCTTTGGACGCAACTTTTCGAACGGGGCAACCCCAGTTGATGTCGATTACATTTGGATTTGCCGATTGAGCCACTAAGGCTGCTTCTACCATGGCTTGCTCCTCGTTGCCAAAAATCTGGATTCCAATGGGACGTTCGCTATCGTCGAATTCCATTTTTCGTTTACTTTTCTCCACATCGCGACGCAACGCTTCGGAAGCAATAAACTCGGTGTACACCATGTCCGCCCCAAACCGTTTGCACAGTCTGCGAAAAGGCGCATCCGAAATCTCCTCCATGGGTGCTAAAAAAACGGGATATTTCCCAAACTCAGTCGTTCCTATCTTCACAAATTATAGTTTTAGAGTGCAAAAGTAGTGAAAAAGGAGGAGAAGACATTTCGTGAAACGTGAAATGTGAAAAGAAGTGCGCGAAGCGAGTCTGGAGATAGCAATGTGAAAAGACAGATAGCCGTGTGAAACGTGAAAAGAAGATCCGCGAAGCGAGTTCATAGATAGCAATGTGAAAAGAAGAACGAATTAGGAGAGATGATAGTAAATTGGGGATTTCTCTTCTTTGAGCTTTTTTGTGGCACAGCCAATAGTTTAAACTATGACACAAAATACATTTATCTGCCAGCAGGCTAGGTAGACAAAGAAGATTTATCTGCCAGCTTGCTAGGTAGAAACAAAACACATTTATCTACCAGCATGCGAGGTAGACAAAGACTTCTTACTTCCGTATTCTTTCTTCCTCTTCTTCTTTTCACGTTTCACAAAAAATCTTTTCACGTGCTATCAAATTAAAATCGTATTTTTGCCACAAATAAAAAAGATGAAACCTATTAATTATAAAAAGATCACAAAAGAGTACTTGCAAATCCTTCTTGGATCGGCAATTATGGCTTTTGGGTATGTAGTTTTTATCTCACCCTACAAATTGGCACCAGGTGGAGTATATGGAATCGCAATCACCGTTCACCACCTCACGAAGGGATTATTTGATTTTTTTCCAGATGGATTTCCCATTGGCGCCGTTGCACTCTCTATGGATATTCCATTGGCGATTATTGGAACAATTATTCTAGGACCTAAGTTTGGACTTAAAACCGTGGTAGGTTTTTTCTCTTTAGCAATTTTTACAGATTTAATTTTACGCTGGTGGGGATCAGCTCCGCTTATTGTAGATGATATGATGCTCTCTTCTATATTTGGGGGAGTGGCTTTAGGAATTGGTTTGGGATTGATTTTCAGAACCAGAGCTACTTCTGGTGGAACAGATATTGTGGCTATGATTATCAATAAATATCTACATATGCCCATCGGAACGCTGCTTATTATTGTAGATTCTGTAGTGGTTACCGTTAGTATATTTGCATACCAAGATTGGAAAATACCTTTTTACTCCTTGATAGTGATTTACATTACAGGCAAAGTGATAGATGCTGTAATTCAAGGCGTTAGCAGTGATAAAACGGTGTATATTATTTCTGACAAATACGAAGAGATTCGAGAAAAGATAATAAACAAATTAGAACGTGGCGGAACTTACATTCACGGAGAAGGAATGTACGACCACCAGTCGAAGAAAATTATTTATACCATTGTAGAACGGAAGCAATTGCCCATTTTGATCGAGTTTGTTCACGAAATTGATAGCAATGCATTTCTATCCGTTGTCAATTCAAATCAAACATTAGGGAATGGTTTCAAATCATTACGAGAAGCAACTTTGAAAAATTTATAATATAAAAAGAATAGAATCATGTCGATAGAACTAACAAATATAACAAAAAAGTACGGAGAGCAATTAGCGGTTAATAATGTCTCGTTTTCCATTCAAAAGGGAGAAGTCGTTGGGATATTGGGTCCAAATGGTGCTGGAAAATCGACCATGATGAAAATTCTAACCTGTTTTATTCCTCAAACGGAGGGCGAAGCCAAAGTATGTGGATTCAATGTTCTTACCGATTCGTTGGAAGTGCGCAAAAGAGTAGGGTATTTACCCGAAAACAATCCTTTGTATTTGGATATGTATGTAAGAGAATATTTAGAATTTGTTGCGGGCATTCACCATTTAGGTGCTAGCACCAAAAGCAGAATCGACGAAATGATTGAAATGACTGGATTAGGTGCTGAGCAACACAAAAAAATTGGAGCACTTTCTAAAGGATATCGTCAACGGGTCGGACTGGCTCAAGCCATGATTCACGATCCAGAAGTATTGATTTTAGATGAGCCAACTTCGGGATTAGATCCAAATCAATTGGTCGATATTCGTAAATTGATTATGGAGGTGGGTAAAAACAAAACGATTTTACTAAGTACTCACATCATGCAAGAGGTAGAAGCCATGTGTAGCCGGGTGATTATTATCAACGAAGGAAAAATCGTAGCCGATGATCAAACAGCACAAATGCATCAGTTGCAAATAGGGCAAGATTTTGTAATTGTAGAGTTTGTAGAAGAAGTTCCTATGAGTGAATTGAAATCAATTTCGGGCGTAAAATCAGTGGTGAAGATCAGCAATACAGAATTTAAAATTGAAGCTGCTGGCAAAGAAGATATTAGACCGACAATTTCTCGATTTGTAAAAAAAATGAACTATACATTGCTTTCCATGAACAAATTGGAACATGGATTAGAGGAGGTGTTTAGAAATTTAACAAAAAAATAAATTCAAAAAGGGTTCTATGCGAATTGTTTTTTGTAATTTTGCATAAAAATAGTGGAAAAATTTGATTGATTGCAACCACACAAAAAAATGCTAAACCAGTTTTTTGCGATATTCAATCTAGTTTTTCCCATAATATTAATTTTTTAAATTTAAATATAATGGGATACTTATTTACTTCAGAAAGCGTATCAGAGGGTCATCCTGACAAAGTGAGCGACCAAATATCTGACGCATTATTAGACGAATTTTTACGTTGGGATCCAGAATCAAAAGTAGCTTGTGAAACACTTGTAACTACTGGTTTAGTAGTTTGTGCTGGAGAAGTTAAAACCGAAGGTTTTGTACACATTGATGATGTAGCTCGTAAAGCAATTCATAAAATTGGATACACCAAAGCCGAATATCGTTTCGACAGTGCTTCTTGTGGCGTTATTGCTGCAATTCATGAGCAATCACCGGACATTAACCAAGGCGTTGAGCGCAAAAGTGCTGAAGAGCAAGGTGCTGGAGATCAGGGGATGATGTTTGGATATGCTTGTTCAGAGATGGACAGTTTTATACCGATTTCGATTGATCTTTCTCACCGTCTTTTGATGGAACTTGCCGAAATTAGACGCGAAGGAAAACGAATGAAATATCTTCGTCCTGATGCAAAATCGCAAGTAACGATTGAGTATGATGACAAAGGAAAACCTAAACGCATCGATACCATAGTTGTTTCGACTCAACATGATGATTTTGCAGAAGAATCAGTAATGTTAGCTCAAATAGAAGCAGACGTGAAAAATGTTTTGATTCCAAGAGTTAAAAAATCATGTCCAGAGAGTGTGAAAAAACTTTTCAAGGGAGATTTTAAATTGCATGTGAATCCAACAGGTAAATTTGTAATTGGTGGTCCTCATGGAGATACTGGTCTTACTGGCCGAAAAATCATTGTAGATACTTATGGTGGCAAAGGTGCTCATGGTGGTGGTGCTTTTTCGGGAAAAGATTCCTCAAAAGTTGACCGCTCTGCTGCGTATGCTGCACGTCATATTGCAAAAAACATGGTTGCCGCTGGTCTTTGCGAAGAGGTTTTGGTACAAGTAGCGTATGCTATTGGAGTGGCACAGCCGGTTGGTTTGTATGTAAATACTTACAACACAACCAAGGTAAAAGATGCTACGGGTAAAAAAATGTCGGATGGTAGAATTGCAGAAATCATCAATGGTATTTTTGATATGCGCCCTTATGCAATTATTCAAAGATTTGGCTTGAAAAACCCAATTTTCTCTCCAACAGCTGCTTATGGCCATTTTGGAAGAACTCCTTATACAGAAGAAATTGAATTATTCTACTCAGATAAAACCACCAAGACTAAAAAAGTGGATGGAAAAGATCGATTTTTCAAAACAGTTGATTTCTTCGGTTGGGAAAAACTAGATTATGTTGACAAAATCAAAAAAGAGTTTGGATTGTAAAAACTCAAATTATTGATACAAAAAAATCCTGTCAGGTTTTCCTGACAGGATTTTTTTTATGCCACAAATATATTAGTGTTTAATAATCAGTTTCTTTGTATTCACTGGAGTTCCATTTGAAGCGGAAGTCACAAAATAGATTCCATCCACAAATTCACTGGAGTTGATGGAGACTTTGCCGCTACTCATTGCTACATTAGAAGAGTAAACAACCGCTCCAAGCATGTTTTTGATCATGATTGAGTTGATGTTGTCTTGCAATGAATAATCAATGTTTATTTGATTAGAGGCTGGGTTAGGAGAGATGGTGATTTTGTTGTTGTTTTGAGCGTAACTGTTTACAGAAACTGGTGTAGCGGTGAATGTTACATTAAAAACTATTTGATTGATTCTGTTTCCATCCTCAGAAAAAACATACCGAACATGGGAAGATCCAACTTGATTATGAGGAGCGTAATCAGGGTTGAAAATTCCAGTATCACCTGGTGCTAAAAAAACAGGTGTAGGAGAGGTGTAAGTCTCTTCCCCAAAGCATTGTCCCCAACAGAATGCTACATCAGTACCGGCAATGGTGTCAATAATTTCTTTGCTGCAAATTATGGGAAGATCTGTTGTTCCAGTGTTGACTACCCAAAGATTATAATCACCGGGAGCTATAGCAACATTTGCAGGTGTAGAATAGGTTCTATTTCCTCCGTCAAGAATAGCTCCTTGATTGTCGCTCAAAGAAAAAGTTTGTGCAAAAGTGGAAACAGACAGGGTTAAAAGGAGGATTAAGAGTTGGATTTTTTTCATATTTTTCTATTTTTATTGCAAATATAATATAGAAATACAAACTTTTGATTTATTTATGATTTAATTTAATCATTTTAACGTTGTTTAGTGAAATAAAGTAAATGTAGGCAATTGTTTAGCTCTAAATAATCAACAATATCAGCTAATCTAATAGGAACATAATTGTTTCTTACGTGATTTATCATCTAAATTTTTTTTTTAAAGTATCTAAAAAATGTTATTTTAATGATAAAAGAAATAATAATTCGTTAGATTGGTCAGAAATTAAATTTTTTTGGCAAAAAAACCATCCATTTTTTAAAAAACTATGGTATCTTTGACGTTGGGAAATTAAAAAGAATAAATTAAGTTAAACAAAAAACCAAAACGTATGAGAAAACTTGTTACAATGTTTTTGGCTTTGTTCTGTTTTTTAACAGTAAAGGCTCAAACTACATTAGTGAACGAAGGATTTGAGGTTATCCCACACTCATTTACTTCTTCTGCCACCGCTTCTATCCCTAATTGGGATACGACGAAGGTGCTAAAATCGTCCGGATTGATCTCGCTGAGGGGCAAACCCCTTCCACAAGCGGTTTCTACTACCTCCACAGCAAAATTTACAACTTCGGGACATGCCAAAGTGTATTTAAGATTTAAACACATTTGCAAGCTGTCCTCTGCTGACAAAGGTTACGTAAGATACAGAGTTGGTGGTGGATCTGGAACTTGGAAAACGATTCCATCCGCCGATACAATTTACCTAACTTCTCTCGCTAGTGGTAACCCTGGCTATCTGAGCACTGGGTTTTCTTCTCTATCCTATAGCCAATGGCTTACAAATGACAGTACTGTCATTCCCACTGATAGTTGGTGGAAACAAGAATTATTTGATGTTTCTTCTTTAGTGTCAAATCAAGATACCGTTGAATTTCAATTTAGAATTGATCGCACTGGAAACCTAGCAGCTGGAATAACAAACTATGGTTGGTTATTAGATGATGTAGAAGTTATTGCGGCTACCACAGAAATTGGACCTCCATTAATTGTGCAGCAACCTGTAATTGTCCAAGATACAGTTTTCGGAACTGGTCCGTGGACAATACGAGCTAAAATTACGGATGAATCTATTATTTCATCTGCAAATTTAGTTTATTCTACTTTGCGATTAGGTGTTCCCGCGGGACCATTTACTATTCCAATGACACTTGGCACTGGAAATATCTACACTGCCGAAATACCTAGTATGTCTTATCTAACGCATGTTGATTATCACATTACCGCTACTGACGAACATGGTAACTCTGGGCAAATGGCTGCGAAGTGGTTGTTTAATAAAAGACCTCCAGCATTATTAACTGTGGCTAGTGATACTATTTCTTCAGGCAGTATGCCAAATCCATTTTATCAATACTTTACACAAGCAAAAGTTCAGTTTATTGTAAAGGCTAGCGAACTTGCAGCATTAGGCCTTTCGGCTGGAAACCTTAGTTCAATTGGTTTTTATGTTAATGCGGTTTCTCCTGCAACTACTGCTGGGAGTTTGTTTAAGAATTTTTCAATTAAAATTGCAAACACATCTTTGAGTGCTACAACTAGTGCATTTGCTACTGCTCCGTTTACAACGGTGTATACTGCACCTGATTTAGTTGGAAACCATACTCTTGGTTGGAATACATTTATCTTTTCAAACTCATTTGTGTGGGACGGTACTAGCAATATTATTGTTGAAACTTGTTTTAATAACTATAATGGTTCATCGTCTGATTATAGCTCGAATGCTCTAATTCGTCAATCTGTAATGACTTATTCGGCATCATCTTCAGCATATACTGACACAAGTGTGCCAGATGTTTGTAGCGATGCCGGTTCGTTGTCCGTTACTGCAAGCAACAATCGCCCTGCGGTTCAGTTTGGATATACGCAAGTGGATGTTGCATTGGATGCAGGAATGAATGCTATTGTTGAGCCTTCGGCTACTTTAATTGCTTCTAATTTATCGGATGTGATTGTTAGAATTAAAAGTGGTGGAACCACAGACTTGACTTCGGCGACTGTGAATTGGACTTTGGATGGTGTTGTGCAAACTCCTTATTCATGGACTGGTTTGTTGTCACAAGATCAAGTGTCTACCAATTTAACTTTAGCTACAGCCGTTAACTTTGCTTCAGGATCACACGAGATCAAAGTGTGGGTATCTGCACCTAATGGAGGCACTGATTTGTACGCTGGAAATGACACAATTCAAAAATCAATTTATTCTTGTGGTGGAACGTTAGCAGCTGGTACATACACCGTTGGTGGTGTTTCTCCTGATTTTGCTACCTTTCAAGATGTAAAAACGAAGTTGAATGTTTGTGGAATTTCTGGTCCTGTTGTTTTCAATGTTCGCCCAGGTACTTACAACACATCGTTGAGTTTGAACAATATTTTGGGTGGCTCTTATGTCAACACAGTGACCATTAAGTCAGAAAACAATGATCCTGCTTCGGTAGTGATATTAGATGAAACAAATGATGTAGCTACTTTAACGTTGGATTCTGTTTCTAACTTCAGACTTCAAAGTATAACCTTAAAAACTACCGCTACTTCTAAAAATAGATTAGTTTGGTTAAAAGGTCGCAGTGTAGATGTTCAGTTTACAAATAACATCTTTGAAGGCTTGGATACCAATTCTACTTCAAATAATTTTGCACTCTTCTATTCTAATAAATTAAGCACCGAAAAGGATTCATTATTAGTTGTAGATGGAAATACATTTAAGAAAGGTTCTTATGGAATTTATCTATATGGAACTTCATCGAATCCTAATACTACTATTTCCATTCAAAACAACACCTTTCTAAGTCAAGCTTATGAAGGTATGTACTTGTATTATAATAATAAATATACCATTAATAACAATACAATAACTCAGAGTGCAAGCTCAACTCAGAGTTTCTATGGTATATATTTGAGTTCTTGCAAGGAAGGGTTGTCTGTTTCCAAAAACAAAATCTTAGCGAAGAATTTGTATTATGGAATGTACATTAGTTCATCCAAAGGATCTATTACAGCCCCAATGTTAATATCAAACAACTTTATCGCATCTAGTGGAACTGCTTCATCAGGAACTGGTTTTTACCTTACCACTTGCGACACGACAAATTTTTTCTACAATACTGTAAACCTTAATGGAACTTCTACTGCTTCGAGAGCTATTTATGTTTCAAGTGGGAAGGATTTGAATATACGTAACAATAACTTTGCAAACAATGCAGGGGGTTATGCGTATTATATTTCAACTATGCCAACTAACTTCTTGTCTAACTACAACAATCTTTATTCAAGTGGTGGTGCGATTGGATATTCCTCTTCAGCAAAGATTGATCTTGCTGCATGGAGAACAGCCGTTTCTAAAGATACCAACTCAGTAACGGTAAACCCAAATTTCCCAGCGTTTGATAATTTCCATACATACGAAATGGGATTAGACGGAAAAGCTCAGCCATTGGCATTGGTAACTACCGATTTAGACAACCAAGTGCGGAGTGCAACAATTCCTGATATTGGTTGTGATGAGTTTGAAGTTTCTGCTATCAATTTAGCAATTACAAACATTCTTTCCCCTGTTGTTACTTCCAAATGTACTGGAACTGGTTTCCCAATTACAGTTAGGGTGAAAAGTGTAGGCTCAGGAGCCATTGATTTTGTTGCAAATAACACAGTGCTCACTGCTCAAATCACGGGTGCTATTCCTCAAACGTATACACTAACTCTTGATACTGGAGTTTTGGCCTCAGGTGCTTCATGGGATATAACTATCACCAATGCACTCGATTTTTCAGCTCCTGGTATTTATAATTTAAAGATATTCTCTACATTGCCAGCGGATACTATTCGTTTGAACGACACCATTAACGGATCGTATGATTTTAGTAAAATCACTACATTTCCTTATGATGTTAACTTTAGTGCAGCTCCAAGTCCAGCTTGGACCATTGCCCAACTTTCGGGTACTGTTGCTTGGCAATATGCTACTGGTTCTATGACTAACCCTGCTTTAGCTCCAGCTTATGGAACAGGTAGACTGTATTTTAATTCATACACTGGAAGCGGTGCAAAATCAAGAGCTACAACTCCTGTTTTAGATTTTACAGGGATGACTCATCCTTATTTGGAGTTCTGGATGTCGCAAGATGCTGGATATTCTTCTAATCTTCAAGAAGGCGTTACAGTAAAAATATCTTCTGATGGAGGTGCAACTTGGAACAATGATACTTTATTTGTTCAACGATACAACTCTACATATTCAACTGCTGGTTGGAAATTATTCAGCAAACACATGACCTCTTATGCAAATATGTCTTGTGTTAATATTGCATTTGATGCATATAGTCAAGCGGGTAATAATTTAAGTATCGACCGCGTTGTGGTTCGTGACTTGTTTGATAATGACTTAAAAACGAATATCGTTTACACAAAAGGGAAACTTCCATTAACTTATGGTACACCTGATAGTGTTCGTGTAATTGTTGAAAACATGGGTGCGATAACCCAATATAATAAAGTGGTAACCGTTGATGTTGCAGGTGCTAATACACAAACATTAACGTATACTATTGATTCTATTCAGTCATTTACAGCTAAAACAATTGCAATTCCTGGTTTAGCTCCAACAGTTGTTGGTGTTAATACCGTTTCGGTTTCTGTTCCAAACGATCAAGACAACTCAAACAATACGAAAGAGTATCGTTTAGAGTCAACAAATGATTATTTTGGATATGCAGATACTTCCGCGGTTACCATTAAAGCTGCTCAAGCAAATGGACTATTGTTGTCGAAATTCCAATTACATGGAACTCGTTCAGTTCGTTCTGTAAAAGCTTATATTACCGGTGGAACAACCCTTAATAAAGTTGTATATGGAGTGGTTTTAAATAACGCGGGTCAAGTGATTGCTCGTTCGGATAACGACACCATCGTTGTCGCTGATACTGCACAATGGAGAACATTTGCTTTCCCAAATTGGCACCAAACTATCTTTACCGATACTACATTCTATGTGGGTATCGCTCAAGTTGGAACTGGTTACAATCCATTGGGTGCTCAAACAGAAACTCCTGTTCGTCCAAATACATTCTATACTTGTGCTGCTTTAACAGGGGGTGCTCGCGTAGCAACTACTACACAAGGTAGATTTATGATTGAAGCCGAAATTGGACCATTGCCTCCTTATGATGCAGTTCTTCAGGCAATTGCTAACCCTGTTACGGGTTGTGGAATTGGTACCCAAGCGGTAACGTTGAGCATAAAAAACAATGGAACAAATAACATCGCTGCAAATGAACTAACTGCTTGGTATACCGTAAATGGTGGTGCTGCAATTAGTTTGCCTGTAGATGTGCCAATTAACTCAGGCAACAACGTGAACTTCTCATTTGTACCTGCAGATTTTTCTGCACCAACGGTGAATGTTACATACACAATCAACGCTTGGATTAATCTTCCTACAGATCCATTTAATGGGAACGATTCCATTTCTAATTATGTAGTGGTTTCAAAACCAATTCCTTCAATTCCTACAATTTTAACTGCAAATCCAACCAGTGTTGAATACAACATGCCGGTTACGATTGATGCAGAAAATCCTACAGGAATAGAAGGAGACATTAACTGGTACACAACAAATGTTTCTCCTACTTCTTTGGCTCTTAATCCTTCTTATACTTCAGGATTGTTAACTACAGATACTAATTTCTTTGCTTCATTTACTAGCATTGATGGAAGAGGAACCAATATTCTTGGGACAAGTGCTGTTTCAATGTCGTATGTTCCATACTATTATCTTTACAATTATGGTTGGGCTTCATCCATCTACAAACGTAGCGAAATTCAGTATAGAGGAACCATTGATACCTTGTGGATTGAAGTTAATTCAGCTTCTACTACAGGGGTTATTGCTGATCAAAAAATCTATTTGAGCACTGTTGCTGATTCTACATTTGCAAATACCAGTTATATCAATCCAACGGCTATGACCTTGGTTTATAATGGAGGCGTAAATGTTCCTGCTTCGGGTTGGATGGCGGTCCCATTAACCACGCCTTATGTTTATAGTGGCAATGGTCACCTGTTAGTACATTGGGAAAATTGGGATGGCTCTTGGAGCGGAAATCCAAATCCAACGTTTAAATCCACAACAATGGCGAATGTGTCAAAATATGCTTATGCTGATGCCGCATTGCCAACTACTCCTGGAACCATGGCTTCTTCTCGTACAAACTTGAAGTTTAATGGCGCTAACATCGGTTGTGCTAGTGCTAGAGTAGATGTGGTGGTAACTATCAATAATATTCCAACGGTAGAAGTTCAGCCAATGGCTGTTACTGCTCCTACTTCGGGATGTGCATTACACCAAGAAAGCATCACTGTAACGGTTAAAAATAATCTTCAAACAGTGGCGCCAGCAGGTTCATTTGTTTTCTACCAAATAAATGGTGGAACTCCAGTGGCTGATACCATTGAAGTTGCTATTAACGTGGGAGAAACTATTCCATTTACGTTCTCTCAAACCTATGATTTCTCTGCTCCAACAGCTACTACTCCTTATACTATTAAGGTTTGGACTGCTGCTGCAGGTGATACGTATACTGTAAATGATACCATTAATTATGCTTTAGAATCAAAATGGACTGCCACAGATTTA
>JBBRGJ010000003.1:0-52400 GCA_038240835.1 Bacteroidales bacterium
AGTCATCAACAGCAGATCTTTTGGCGCTGACCGCGAAAATGTTGCTCAAAAATCCATTGCATATATGTTAGGAATGGAAGACCATGGATTGTTATCGTGTGCAAAACACTTTCCTGGTCACGGCGACACCGAATCCGATTCACACCACACACTTCCCATCATCAACCATAACCAAGCCGTTTTAGACTCCATCGATTTATACCCATTTAAACGGTTGATAGAAAGTGGAATCAGTTCAGTAATGGTAGCCCATCTCTTTGTTCCCGCGCTCGATTCCACCAACAGCAGAGCATCAAGTCTTTCTCCAAAAATTGTACACGATTTATTGCGTGATAAATTAAAATTTGAAGGATTAATTATCACCGATGCATTGGATATGAAAGGAGCTTCTAACTATTTGAAACCAGGTGAATTGGAACTTGCTGCCTTAATGGCAGACAACGACATTTTACTCCTCCCAATATATCCCGAAATAGCCATCAGAGCGATAAAAAACGCAGTAGACAGTTGCTTAATCCCCGAGGATATGATTACCGAAAAATGTCTAAAAATCCTCAGATACAAGGAAAGATTGCGTATAAATCATTGCTTTGAAATCCCCACCGAAAACTTATACAGCGATTTAAATCCAATATCCACAAAACACCTTGTACGGGAACTTACCGAGTCGTCGATTACCGTGATCAACAACCAAAACAACATTCTCCCAATACTTCAAACGAGTTTTGACAATTACGCAACCTTATCCATTGGAGCGAATAATAAAACACTGTTTCAAGAATCGATGTCGATGAATGGACGGTTTACGCATTTCAACTTCGCTCCTACCTTCAACTACAAACAATCCGATTCGCTTTTAAGAGCAATATCAAATTACAAAACGGTCGTTGTCTCCATTCACAACACATCGCAACTGCCACAAAGAGGATATGGCGTTACCAGCGAGTCCGTTCAATTCATCGATGCATTGGCGAAGAAAACGAATGTAATATTGACGATTTTTGGAAATCCATACATTTTAGAAAAATTTCACACCTTAAAAAATTATCAAGCCATTGTAGAAGCATATCAACCCACTCAAATGGCGGAAGAATCTGCGGCACAAGTCATCATGGGCGCTGTAAAAGCAGACGGGCGACTACCGGTGAACATTGACACCACGCTGATCGTTGGCGAAGGAAGCAATACATTTCCTATCGGACGACTTCGAGTGACAGAGCCTTCAAAATTTGAAATATCTGAAACTTACATCCAAAAAATAGATTCAATCGTAAAAAAAGCCATCAAACTTCGTGTATTTCCTGGATGCCAAATAGCAGTAGCTTATAAAGGAGAGATGATTATCAACAAATCGTATGGAACTCCAACGTATATTGACAAAAAAGGAGTTTCAAATTCCGATCTTTACGATATTGCCTCCATCACCAAGGTATTATCGACCACACTTGCAGTGATGAAATTATACGAAAACAAAGACATTGTACTCGAAGAAAAAGCATCACACTATCTTCCCTCGTTGAAAAATACCAATAAATCGAACATTACCATTTCGCAATTGCTCACTCATAATTCTGGATTAAAGCCATTTTTGCCATTTTGGAAAGCGTTTATGAAAAATGGAATTGCAGATACTACTATTTTCAAAAAGAGCGCAACGGCTGATTTTCAATTTCAAGTGGCAGATAGTATGTTTGTCAACAAATCTATAAAAGACAGTATTTTGTTTAAAATAATAGAGTCGGATGTGGATTCATTAAAATCGTATCAATACAGTGATTTTAATTTCATTCTTTTAAAGGAAATCGTTGAAACCATCACCCAATGTCCAATCAATAAATTTGTCGATAGCGTTTTTTATGCACCGTTAAATTTATCCTACATTGGATATCAGCCATTGGCAAGGTTTCCAAAAACTCAAATAATGCCAACCGAACGAGACGAACTATTTCGGAAACAAGTTGTTCGCGGAACCGTGCACGATCAAACGGCGGCGTTGATGGGTGGCGTTGCTGGTCACGCAGGACTCTTTTCGAATGCTTCTGATGTTGCCATATTAATGCAAATGTTGCTCAATGACGGAATATATGCAGGCACAAGAATATTAAAACCTGCGACCGTTCAGAAGTTTACCAAACATTGGTTTACCAAAGAAATTGCCAACCGAAGAGGCCTTGGTTTTGACAAACCTTCGCGTGAAGGCGATCCCTCTCCAGTATCACCGTCGGCATCAGAAAAAAGTTATGGACACACCGGTTTTACAGGTACTTTAGTCTGGTCGGATCCTGATTACAACCTAACCTTTGTTTTTTTATCAAACAGAGTATATCCAGATGCTGAAAACAATCGGTTGGCAAAAATGGGAATTAGAACAGAAATTCAAGAGCTGCTGTATCAAGCAATTCAAAAGAGTCTTGTGAAGTAAGTTGCTTACAATAAATAGCATTTATTTAACGTTTATTTTACTTAATCATTAACTTTAAAGATTATGAAAAAGTCAATCACCCGATTCAATATCGTTGCAGCGTTGCTTGTATGCTCAATGATTGGTTTATTATCCTTAAAAAATACTCATACAACCCAGAGGGATTATGTCTCTATTTCCAAATATATAGACGAACACAAACTCGAGGTTAAAATCTCTGGAAAAGGTGGCCACTCGGAAAAATGTTTGACTTTTGAGTTAAAAAACAAGACTCCAGATTCGCTCTTCATCCGGTTAGAACCTGGTCGTAGAATTGTGTGCGAAGACTCATCACTTCAAGATATTTTAATTGTAAAAGAGAACCTCATGGCCCTTGCTCCTAATTCTAAGGTAACCGCAGAAGGATATGGATTCTGTTGCAGAGCCACTAAACACAGTCCATCCAAAGATTCCAAATTCAACATTGGATTCATGGACCCACCAAAATGGGTAGAACTTGCAGAAGTCATCAACCAAAATAATTTTCCAACGCAGCCGATACAAAATGCAATTTGGGTATTGTCCGACAACCATCCAATCACATCCATTTATTACGAAAAAATGGAAGAAATCGATCTTTTACTTCAAACCGTAGAGAAGATAAAAGGGATAAAAAGACCTTGGTATTCTATTACTTACGCCAAAGACACGTCCATGTTGTTTTCAAATCGTCCCGAAACACTCCACGGAAAAATTAATTATTACACCAACAAAAACACCGTCATCTCGATCAACGTAAGAAGTGCTAAAGGGCGATTAATGACAACATTGATAAATGAAGAGCTAAAAAACACAGGCAATCATGAGTACAAGCTCAACTTTGATATAACAAACTGGCCTAAAGGCGATTATGATGTAAACGTATTGGAAGATTACTCGAATCTTAATTTTAAAAAGAGATTTACAATTGAGTAATTTTACAAGTATTTGGGAATCGAAAGGGTACGTTCTTTTAGAAAAACAGAAAGCAATTCAACCTAAATGCAAAAAGACTTTATAAGTGTGTAAAAACCAAGTGTATATTTCCAAAACGAGTCAAAGCCTATCTATTTAAATATCAATGACTTTCGATGTCAATAAATAAAACATTTATTATTCTTATTTAGTACTGATAAATATACGCAATATTCTAAAAAATTAAATAAAATATCAGAAATTAAGTTGTACTTTTGCGCTTTATTTTTTGAAATTCAACAATGAAATCTGTTATTCCAATAAGAAAACTTGGTCTATTCTCTGTCATCTCCTTTGTGATTGCCAATATGGTTGGCACAGGTGTATTTACCTCGTTAGGATTCCAGCTAATGGGGATTCAGAACAGTTTAGCCATTTTAATTTTATGGGCAGTTGGTGGATTGCTTGCATTTTGTGGCGCATTGGTTTATGGCGAATTAGGTTCGACCATGCCGCGAAGTGGTGGTGAATATCACTATCTTTCCAAAATTTATCATCCATCGGTTGGATTTTTATCCGGTTGGATTTCGCTCACTGTTGGCTTTTCTGCTCCCGTTGCCTTGGCTTGCATGGCCATGGCAGGATACATTCACTCCATTGCTCCAGCAGTAAATCCAACTATTTTCGCATTGACTGTTTTAACTACAATTACCCTTGTTCATAGTTTTAGCATCAATACAGGCAGTAAATTTCAAAACCTATTTACCATCTTTAAAATAGTGTTGATTTTAGTTTTTGTCATTGCTGGTTTTGTCCTCATCGATGCGCCTCAACCCGTAAATGCAGATTTTTCTGCGTTTAAAATGGATGATTTATTCAACAAAAACTTTGCTCAGTCACTGATATTTGTCACCTACGCTTTTTCGGGATGGAATGCAGCGGCTTACATTGCTGGCGATATAAAAAATCCTCAAAAGGATCTTCCAAAATCTCTATTTATCAGCACCATCGCGGTGACTGTTGCTTATCTATTGCTCAACTACGTTTTTCTATACAGCGCTCCCAAAGCAGAATTGGCAGGACAAGTAGAAGTTGGTTTTATTGCAGCTAACTCAATTTTTGGCACTACCGGCGGAATGGTCATGGCATTACTAATAAGCATCTTACTTATCTCCACCATTAGTTCCATGGTGTTTGTGGGTCCACGAGTATCACAAGTAATGGGTGAAGATTACAGACTTTTGAGAACACTGTCAGTTAAAACCAAAAATCAGATTCCGATCAACGCTATTTGGTTGCAATATGGAATAAGTGCCATATTAATCGTCACCGCTTCATTTTCGCAAGTGATGACTTACGCAGGATTTACCTTAAATATATTTGCACTTTTGGCTGTATTTGGGGTCATCGTTCATCGCATTCGGTTTCCAAAAGCAGAGAGACCATTCAAAACTTGGGGATACCCATTTACACCGCTTATTTATGCAGCCATCATTATTTGGACGCTCGTCTTTTTGATGCAAACAAATACCAAAGAGTCACTCTATGGCTTGTTAACGGTGTTTACTGGACTAATCATCTATTTTATCAACTATTTATATTCAAAAAAGAAACCAAAACAATCAAAATAAAAAATGAGAAAATTACTATTTACATTCATCGGCTTCGCTATTTTGACGTCATGTACGCAAAGTAACAGCAAAAAGGAATCCTCTTCGAAAGACTCTGTCGTTACCACAACCGAAAACGAAGTTACAAAAAAAGACAACTCTAAAACAATAGAAATCAGCTCTTTAAACTTAGACCCAACCAAAGTAAAAGATTTGAATGACATTGCAAAATTTAGTGCTGGCATGGATGTAAACAGTGACAGCAGATTGTCGAAATACACAAAAACAAAAACGTGGAGATCGTATTCGCAACAAGCAAATGTTACATGGAGTAGTTTTTTCAGCAAAAACGAAGCAGCTCGCACTTGGGGTGACAATGAATTAGCAGAAGTAAGAACATCGTGCAACACGTTGATTTACCCATTTAGCGGTCCGGATGCTTTATTCCCAGAAATATTTTTTCCTCAAACCAAAGAGGTGTTCATGATTGGATTAGAGCCAGTAGGTTCAATTCCTTCGTTTAAAAACGTAGAAGATAATACTCAATTAGACACTATTTTTGAAAAATACAAAAGAGCCATCAACGAGGTGATAAAATTCAGCTTCTTTATGACTAAAAAGATGAAAATTGAGCTGACCAACCAAGACATCGACGGCACCACTCCTATCATCATGTTATTCCTCGTTCGCGAAGGTAAAGAGCTTTTAAAAGTAGAACCCATCATCATTGGGAAAGACGGTGAAGTAGTTGTAAAAAACAATTTTAACGAGATTAAAAGTTCTAAAAACAAAGGAGTTCGGATTTTTTACAACAATCCAGGCAGTAAAGAAGTTCGTCAAATAACCTATATTTCAACCAATTTAGCCGATGGCACATTGACTGTAAACAGCGAACTTTTAGCATTTTTTGACAATATGAAAGGAAATGTTTGCAGTTACGTTAAATCTGCCTCATACTTAATGCACAAAGATGCATTCTCAACCATTCGTAACACATTATTGACAAAATCTAAATTTCATTTGCAAGATGATTCCGGAATTCCATACAAATATTTCGATAAAAAAATATGGGATATCAAACTTCATGGAACCTACGAAAAACCAATAAAACTTTTTGCCAATAGCGCAGAAGCCGATTTAGCGAAAGCTTATAAAGATTCAACCATTAAAAAATTGAACTTCAGAATCGGATACGCAGGCAAATCAAACTTATTATTTGCAAAGAAAAAGTAAGATTTTTCTAAACAAATTCCATGACACACAATTTCTGTTTAACCCACAGAGATTGTGTGTTTTTTTTTGTTTGATATGAAATATTCTTCCTCGCAATACAAATGATATTTCGAATGAAACAAATTGTGATGATAAATCTCAAATAAAAAATATTTAATTCTGCATATTTATCTAAATCATGCGTTTAAAAGGATATCTTTGTTTTCACTGTTTGAAGATATAGAATATTTTCGACCAAAAATCTTATCCCATAAAAAGCATCTCACAAACCAACAGTGAAAAAAAAAACCTTAAAAATGAAAAAAAACATATTATTAACGGGCGCATCCGGAACCATTGGGCTTGAAGTATTGAAGCAACTATTTGCAAAAAAAGAGCTGTATAACATTGCGGTATTTGATGTAAAATCCAACAAGACCGTTAAAAAATTCGAACCATTTAGCAAAGAGATCACCATTGTTTACGGAGATATTTCAAAAAAAGACGATTTGATTTCTGTATCGGCAGACAAGGATGTTGTGATTCACCTTGCTGCAATTATTCCGCCGCTGGCAGATGAGTTTCCAGAGTTATCGTATAGAGTAAATACCATTGGGACCGAAAACTTAATCCGTCTTTTGGAAGAGAACTCGCCAAATACATTCTTCATATACAGCTCTTCCATCTCGGTGTATGGCGACAGGCTGAATAATCCTTTTATAAATGTGAATGATAAATTATCACCCAGCGAAGGCGATGAATATGCCAAAACGAAGATAAAAGCGGAAGAAATTATTCGAAATTGCAATTTAGATTGGAGCATATTGCGATTAGCGGCCATTATGGGAGGACATAAAATCTCCAAATTAATGTTCCACCAACCACTCAATACGTCCTTAGAAATAGCCACACCCGAAGATACTGCCACAGCATTTTTGAGCGCCATTAATCACCAGAAAGAATTATCGAAAAGAACATTCAACCTTGGAGGTGGCGATAAATGCAGAATTATTTATAAAGATTTTTTGGAAAAATCGTTTAAGATGAACGGATTGGGGAAAATGGATTTTCCACCTCATGCATTTGCTGACAAGAACTTTCATTGTGGATATTACGAAGATGGCGATGATTTGAATCAGATTTTAAATTTCAGAAAAGACACCATGGAGAGTTATTTTGAAAAAGAGAAAAACAAAGTGTCCCCTTTAAAAAAAGCAGTCACATCAGTAGTAAAATGTTTTGTAAAGAGACATTTATTAAAACAATCTGAACCCTTGCAAGCATTTAAGGACAAAAATCAGGAATCAATGTTACACTATTTCAATTCGCCCGATTCCGAAAAAGAATAAATACAAAAAAGCTGATTCGACCTTAAACATTGGTCAAATCAGCTTTTTTTTATTCCAGAAATCCTCTTGTGAAGGTTGTTATGAAGAGATTTTGTTTGAGAACTAATTCACTTCGAAATTTTTTCTTTTTAGTGTCACTTTTGTCTTGACATCCCGCCTTGCGGAATAAACTCCAGTAACCAATTTCAAGTCCCGTCAGGGACGTAATGTCGGTAAAAATTATATAAAAAACGATCATTGAGTGCCGTTAGGTACGTAACCGTAGAAATACCAATCAATTCAAATTCTTATAAGGTTACGTCCCTATGGGACTCGTTTTAAATTGTATCATCTTTTTTTTTACCGACATCTTGTCCCTACGGGACTGCTAATCCCCGAATATAAAGTTTCTAAATCACATTTCGTAAGCGAATTTAATGGTACTATAAAGTTTGCCTTTTGTGTCATAGCTCAATTGTTCGGTCATTAATCCTTCGGCATTGTATTTCATGACTCTATTCATTAATATTTTTTTTGCCAATATAGAATTTATAACTAACAGGACGTTGATTTTCATAGGTGTAGAAATAACTAACTGATTGATTTCCTTTCTTATCATACGAGATAGAGGAGAGTAATCGATCTTCGGATTGATCGTAAATCGAACGATGCAACAGCAGCTCAGACTCATTGTAAGTTGACGATTCTAGCAATAAGTGATCTTTAAGGGTATATTTATTCACTATTTTTTCAACTTTCCCTTTTTCGCCCACAATACGCCATGAAGCATAAGAATATTGATCATCGGAGTGTGTATCTCGGCAAAATAACACCTCATTCTTTTCTACTTTTTCGCCCAAAGGATTACAATGATAACTCCAAATTCGTTTGATTTTCCCATTCTTTTGATACAATGTTGTCTTGGCAGGCGAATCATCTGCGTTAAACTCGTGCACCCATTTGTTGCAGAATTTAGTAGTGTCTTTTTTATAAAGCACTGACTCAGTGGTAAAACTTTTTTCATTTCTTGTCCACTTACCCATCGATTGAACTTTCTTTTTACCGTTTTCGCGAACAAATGCAATTAATTTTTGCTTTTGATCATACGTCCAAAGGGTCGAAAATGTCAATTTTGAGTTTTTATAAACGGTACTTTTGGTTAACTTGTCTTTATCAATAAAGGAGAAGAACCCTTCTTCCAAGGTGTCATTTTTGTAATTTAACCGAATAAAGTGCGTCAAGTTTCCTAATTCATCGAAATACTTAACATACTTCTCTGCCTTTTTGGGCGAAGTTTTGGTAACATCAAAAACGATTTTTTTAACATTTTCAGAAGACGGTTCATACGCCGGCGACATCTTCATCGAAATATAATCGTTATAATTAGGCGTGTTGTATTCATATTTGCGAATACAATGAGAGATTAGGTATTAGACAAATCGCTAATACAAACAAGACAAACGGATGTTTCATAAGTTGGTTGTTTTTTGGTGATACAAAGTGGTTGTTTATTCATTTTATGTAACGATAGAATTATAAATATGTTACATTGTTTTAATAAATTTACAAAAAAAAACATTACTTTTGTAAGAATCAAATATTCACCATTTAACTAATCAGGGTTAAAAAAACTCTAATCAACTCTTTTACAATACAAAAACAATGGTTATGGAAGTCATAAAATCAATTTTTGAATTTGAATTACTAAGGATCAACGATTATTCATTGACCGTGTTTGAAATAGCATTGGAATTTGGAATTTTAACATTTACAGTTTGTGCGTTGTGGCTAATACGTAAAATGTTGTTTCGCAAGAACAAGTTTCACAAGCTAGACACGGGGAATACCTATGCGTTATTTCAAATTATTAAATATTTTATATGGATAATTTCAATTGCATTAATGCTGGATACCATTGGAATAAAGCTCACCTTTCTTTTAGCGGGTTCAGCGGCATTATTGGTTGGAATTGGGTTGGGATTACAACAAACGTTTAACGATATATTATCAGGAATCATTCTTTTATCCGAAAGATCCATCAAGGTGGATGACATTTTAGAAATAGATGGCGATGTAGTTAAGATCCAGGAAATTGGACTAAGAACATCCAGAGGATTAAACCGAGACGATATTTCAATCATCATCCCTAATTCACTAATTACCACCAATAAAGTAATAAACTGGAGTCACCAATCGATGAGTACCCGTTTCAAAATAAATGTTGGCGTTGCTTATGGAAGTAATGTAGATTTAGTGGTTGAATTACTTGAAAAAAGTGCGTTAGAGCATCCCGAAGTGCATGAAAAGAAATCAATTGAAGGGAGATTAGTAAATTTTGGCAATTCAGCCATCGAATTTCAGGTAATTTTTTTCAGCGACAATGTCTTTAGAATTGAAAAAATCAAGAGTGAAATCCGAAAAATCATCAATCGAAAATTTATCGAAAACAACATTACTATTCCATTTCCACAGATGGATTTGCATGTGAAATCGGACGATAGAGAAAAATATTAATGTTACGTTGACGAATAGCATATAATGACTAATATTTTCAAAGATAAAATCCAAATACTACCACAACTACTTATTCACAAATCACTGAGCATCTGACTATTATATTTCACCTCACTGGATTACAAAAAAATAACAGAAATTCGTTACCAAAATAACATCAGAAATCACAAACAAGTTGAACTTTTTTTTGTTATACTAATGCCTATAGAAATTAAAACAAAATCAAAATTTTTTACTATAAAAAAACAAAACATGGAAGAAAACACAAGCAAAGAGTCGGTAGAAGTTGAAAACATCGAAGACAAACCCAAGAAGGAGAATAAATTTGTAAAATTTCTTTTGGCTAACAAGTATTATGTTACGTTGATTGTCATCATCCTAATCATTTCTGGGTGGGCTTTGATTAAAATCAGTCTCTTAAACAGTGATTTTAAATCAGAGAAAGAGACCATCATCAAAAACTATGAATTAAAATTGGACAGTTTGAACATAGACAGAATGAAGTTGACAGCAAAAACATTTTCGTGGGCAATTCGGAGTGAGTTGATGAGAGCCAACAAAGATCAGATTAATCAATATTTCGAAGAATTTGTCAAAGTAGCTGGTGTTTTAAAACTTCAACTAATCAATTCAGAGAGTTCATTGATAGAGATATCCACAGACAAAAAAGATGAAGGAATTGCCGTTCCAATGTTACAATCAGTCACAGAGCAGTCTATAGTAACCGATTCAACCGAATTTAAAATCATCACCCCTATTACTGGGTTAAACAAACAAATTGGTGTTTTTATCGTCACAATGAAACCGTTTCAAAACTAACTATTTATGAAAAAGATCACATCAATTATTTTCCTTTTAGCATTTACAACACTTTATGCGCAGGAGTCATTATTAAATTTCCAAGAAGAAAATATCCTTATCAATGGGGTTTCGGTAAACGTTGGCAAAGTATTACTAACGGGTGATGTAAACCAAGTAACCAAATCGTGGAGTTCATTTGTCAAAAAACAGATTAAAGAAAAGGTTAGAGAAGATGATGGCGTATTATACGTAAAAGAGACCGTCGTCAATCAAATAACCGATAAAAGAGGCGATTTAATGACTTATATCTTTAACAAAGACAATTCTGTCTCCTTTAATGTTGCATACAAACTTGGGTATGATGTATATCTCAACAGTGGTCAATATCCTGAAGAGTTCAATCGTTTAAAGGATTTCACCAACCATTTTGTGTACAATTATTACAATGAGTTCTTGCCTAAGCACATAAAAAGCAAAAGCAAAGATTTAAAGAAATTAAAGAAAGAGGTCTCAAAATCTGAAAAAACATCAAAAAAGGCGACAAAGCAGAATAAAAGACTTGACAAAGGGAATATAAAAATGGTAAATAAACTAACTAAATCTGACAAAGAACTTGCGGTGACTTCAGAGCCAGTGGCGAAGAACAAACTTTTACTCAAACAAAATGAGTACAATAAAACCATTGAGAATAACACCAAAACAATAGCGTACAACCAAGGGCTGATTTCGACCCAAGAATCTATTATCCAAACATTAACTCCAAAAATAGACCAACTATCAAAAGAGATTAACTCGCTAAATCTGACTTTAATAGAAGTAAAAGCAAAGACAAAAATATACAAATAGAAATTGGAGGCAAGCATGAAAACAATTAAATTGATTTTTGTAATAATATTCATTTCGACCATTATTATCTTCTCGTTTCAGAATATAGAAAGTATGACCATCTCGTTTCTGTTCTGGAGAATTGAAATTCCCGTATTTGCATCGGTCATCTCCATTTACATATTGGGTGCAATTTCTGGGGGATTATTGTTTTCGATGATAAAAAGAATGTCTTCAGACAACGACGAGATATAAAACAGTCCTTTTAAACAATGACAATTTAAAAAAACACGTATGAAAAAGTTTTTCGAAAAATTGAATTTAACTCCAAAGCAGATCATTTACATTATTCTGCTCACTCTTCTACTTATTTTTATTGTTCAGAATGTAGACAACATAAAAGTTAGTTTTTTCTACTCTAGCTTTGAACTGCCACTCATTATTATTATTGTAGTTGCTTTCAGCATCGGTTTTATCACTTCAAAATTCATCCCTAAAAAACAAATAAAGGAGAAAATTGAAGACAAAAACAAAGCAGAAAAAAATGACATAATAGAAGTTGAATGATTTTTTTTTCTTAAAAAAATCACTCTTTAAATTCTGGGCATTTTTTACAAAACAGTTCAAAGAGTTTTGAATCAATTGTTACATGGTTTTTAATTTAGAATGTTGGGGAAAAAAGAGAAAGTTTTTGACTATTAAAGGCAATTGTTTTAAACAGTCAGAGATTGATAATAGGGCGAAAAATCATATTTTTCGCCCTATTATTTAATTAAACATATTGATTTTAACATTTTTTACAAGAGCATTGCACTGCCTATTCTTCTAAGAAATATTAAAAAATGAGCATACCCTAATCCATTTTTTTTTCAAAAAGCATATTGTTATATAAAAAATAATTCCTACCTTAGATTATTGTAAAAATAAAAGCAAGGGAAATATTCTATTAAATTCTCATTGCAAATGTATTCACGAAACAAAAAATTGATGACTTTAAACATTGTAAAAACGACATTTATTACTGCAATTGCGGTTGCACTTTCGATTACGCCACTCCTATCATTTTCACAACCTTCTCACAACAAAATTAAGACTACAGATTTAGTTTTAACGAATGATAATACCGAAGATATTATCCTACCAGAAAACTTCTATGACAATTGGAATTCCCTGCATGTTGCTATACGCAGATTACCTTATAATGCACTTCCCGAAAACCTTTCTATCAATTTAAAAGAGGGCAATTCCGATTTCGTATATCCTGTAAAAGGGCAACTATTAGGTCAATTTTGCTATCGCGGAAAAATCGTTCACACAGGCATTGATATTGCCCTAAAAAAGGGAACACCAGTTCACTCTTCATTTGACGGAGTAGTCAGAATGGCGAAGTATTACGGAGGATACGGTAAAGTAGTGGTCGTTCGTCACTTAAACGGAATTGAAACGTTATATGGACATTTATCAAAAATCAATGTTAAAGTAAACCAAAAAGTTAAAGCGGGTGACATCGTCGGTCTTGGCGGAAGAACCGGAAGAGCGACTGCAAACCATTTACATTTTGAAACTAGATATAATGGAAATGCATTTAATCCAATTATAATGATGGATTTTGCAACTTTTGAGCTTTTATCGGATACAATGATTTTAGATCGTGCAGATTTTTTACCAAAATTCAAAATCGTCCGTTCAAAGAAATATGGCAAAAAAGCTGTTGAAGTCAACTACGACGAAAATGGCAGACAAATCGCAGCACCCATTGCAGTTTCAGAAACAACCAAAAGTGTATCAACAACAGACACACTGTCTGCAACAACTGAAAAACCAGATGATTCATCTATCCCAGTTGTTAAAAAGAAAACAAAAAATACAAATGCAAAATACGTGGTCGTTAAAAGTGGAGATACATTAGGTCGTATTGCACAAAAAAACGGAACCAACGTAAAAAGACTCACTCAACTAAATGGAATTTCTGCTGGCAAAACATTACAAATTGGCAAAAGAATTAGAGTAAGATAATATTTTCATATTTAGGTTTATGAATAAAAAAAGAGGCTAATGCCTCTTTTTTTATTTCTCGAAATTACAATGTGTGAAAGATGTAATAAATACTTTTTATTTTGTAATACAATTCCGTTTAAAGAGGCTGAACTTTGCATTCTATAAACAAATTACAAAATTATATGAAAGCAATATTTTACACAATTGCATTTATTTTCCTTTCAACAGGGATGATTAGTTGCAATCAGACTGAGGGGAACAAGTCTGAAAGTTCAGATACCGCAAAAACAGATCAGAGTCCTGTATCCAAATTGGTAGAGGAGATAAAACCAGATTTAGAATTTGAAAGTGAATTTGCCCTATTTAAGGCAAAAGTGATGGAACAACTCAAGGAAAACGATCGAAAGATAGACGAGCTCAAAACCAGGCAAAAGAAAGAAAATAAAAAAATTCAGTTGAAACTGCAAAAGCAAATAGACAAATTTGAAACTGAAAACAATACATTAAAAAACAAAATAGATAAAAGTATAAACATGGATAAAAAAGCTTGGGAGAATTTCAAGACCGAATTTAACCAAGACATGGACTCTTTGAATAAGTCCATATCGAACATCTTTGATTAAGAAATAAAAAAACAAGAAAAATGAAAACAATTAAAGGATTTTCCTTAGCAAGAAATGTCTTGTTAATAATGGCTGTTGCAACGATGGCATTTACATTTAATTCATGCGCTAAAAAAATTAGGTTTGTAACGTCAACGATTACTCCTGCAGCACGAGGAAATGTAACCATTAAAACTGATAAAAATAAAAACAATGTAATCACCCTGAACATTACTTTTCTTTCGGAACCCGAAAGACTGACTCCTCCGAAAAAGACTTACGTTGCTTGGCTTTTCACCAAAGATGGTGAAACTCAAAATATCGGACGGATTGTAACCTCAAGTGGATTAAAGGTTTCTTTTCAAACGAAATCATCGTTTAAACCTAAAAAAATATTTATCACTGCCGAAGAAGATGGTGATTTGGTCAGCCCTGCCTCAGATATTATTCTTACAACCAAAGAACTTTAGACATACCCGTGCGAGTATTTTCTAAAAGAGAATCTAATATCTGTAACTAAAAAAAGGAGACAATAAATTGTCTCCTTTTTTTAGTTCAAAAATCCGATTTCTTTATGGAAGTTGAATTTCTATGTTTTGTAAGAATTCTACTGACTTGTTCATCAACGGATACATTACCACATCGTTTTCGATAAATGGAACATGTTGACGATATTCACTTACAAATGCTTCCAAAAATGGAGAAGATGTCAATGGACGGCGGAATTCCAATGCCTGAGCTGCGTTCATCAACTCAATAGCCAATACACGTTCGGTATTGCACATGATACGGTAGGTTTTAGTAGCCGCATTTGCCCCCATACTCACGTGATCTTCTTGACCTTGTGAGGATTCAATTGAATCACTGGAAGAAGGCATCGTTAACATTTTACTCTGACTCACAATTGAAGCAGCGGTGTATTGTGGAATCATAAATCCAGAATTTAAACCAGGAGCAGCCACTAAGAATGAAGGCAAACCACGTTTACCAGCAATCAATTGGTAGGTTCTACGTTCCGAAATATTTCCAAGTTCGGCCAATGCAATGGCCAAGAAGTCAAGCACTAATGCCAAAGGTTGTCCATGGAAATTCCCTGCAGAAATCACCAAATCTTCATCTGGAAAAACAGTTGGATTATCGGTCACGGAGTTGATTTCGGTCTCAACGACAGAAGCTACATAATCGATGGTATCTTTACTTGCACCGTGCACTTGAGGAATGCAACGGAAGGAATATGGATCTTGAACATGCTCTTTTTTCTGAACAATAATTTGGGAACCATTCAATAAATTATTAAAGTTTTCGGCCGTTTTCAACTGTCCACGATGTGGACGAATTTGATGAATCAACTGATGAAAAGGTTCAATTCTTCCATCGTATGCTTCCAAAGAAGTAGCTCCAATAATGTCGGCTAGATTAGAAATATTTTGCGCTTTCATTACCATAAAAGTTCCATAAGCACTCATAAATTGAGTTCCATTTAGCAATGCCAAACCTTCTTTTGATTTCAAAGTAATCGGACTCCAACCCATTTTTTTATTTACTACGTCCATGTTGG
This sequence comes from Bacteroidales bacterium, assembly GCA_038240835.1. Classification (GTDB taxonomy): domain Bacteria; phylum Bacteroidota; class Bacteroidia; order Bacteroidales; family WCHB1-69; genus JBAXTE01. The sequence continues at coordinate 15,804 of JBBRGJ010000003.1, forward strand.
TGCGTTTTCCTTCAAAATAGACTTCGCCCATTCCCAACAAAGGAAGAGCCATGTGTGCCAAAGGAGCTAAATCGCCCGAAGCACCCAAAGATCCAAGTTGGTAAACAAGTGGTAAAATATTATGGTTGAAAAGCGCGATTAAACGTTCTACGGTCACCAATTGCACACCCGAATGTCCTAGTGACAACGCATGAATTTTGAGCAACAACATCAGTTTCACAATTTCCTGAGGAACTTCATCGCCAAGTCCACAAGCGTGCGACATGACCAAGTTTTTTTGCAATGTACTCAGGTCTTCTGCTGGGATAGAAATATTGCACAATGAGCCAAAACCAGTCGTAATTCCATACACGGGGTGATCCACATCGACCATTTTTTGATCAAGGTAGTTTCTACATTTTTCGATTCTCAACGTTGCATCCGCGGAAAGTTCCAACTTGATGTCTTGTGAAATAATGGCTTGTACAATCTCAAAAGAGAGATGTTCGGCCGAAATTTGATGATTTTTCATTTTTATATATTCTTTTTTCTTTAAATATTCACTTTCAAAAAAGAGATCAACTCTTCCTTCTTCACTTTTGATTGTTCGCCCGATTTCATGTTTTTCACCACAAAAACGTTTTCTATCATTTCGTTTTCGCCACAAATAACCACAAATGGGATATTTTTGTTATCTGCGTATGAAAACTGTTTATTTAGTTTTGCGTTATCTGGATAAATTTCGCAATTAATTTTACTTTTTCGCAATTGGGATAAATAGGGAATTGCATAAGCCTCCTCTTCTTTTCCAAAATTACAAAACAGCACTTTGGTCAACGAGGCCAATTGCTCAGGAAAAAGATTTAGGTCAAGCAACACATCATAAATACGATCGGCACCAAACGAAATTCCCACACCCGACATGTTTTTGAGACCAAAAATTCCAGTCAGATCATCGTAACGACCACCACCAGAAATACTTCCCATGGCGGCATCCTTGGCTTTCACTTCATAAATAGCGCCTGTATAATAATTCAATCCTCTCGCCAGAGTAAGATCCAACTCTAAATCGCAATTGATGTTCATTAATTTCACATAATCAAAGACCAGCTCTAATTCCGAGATTCCCAATTGACCTATTTCATTGTTTTGAAAAACTTTTTTCAGCGATTGGATTTTTTCTTCGTTAGAGCCACTTAATAGAATGATCGGTTGAATTTTATCGACCATTTCTGGAGTTAATCCTTTTTCTATCAACTCTTTATTTACGTTATCCAATCCAATTTTATCCAATTTATCGATGGCAACGGTAATATCAATAATTTTTTCGGGAGCGCCAATCAATTCAGCAATAGCCGTTAAAATCTTTCGATTGTTAAGTTTGATAACCACATTTATCTTTAACGCTTTAAAAACGTCGTAAATAATAGCCACCAATTCCGCTTCGTTCACCATCGATTTACTTCCGATGATATCAGCATCACATTGAAAAAATTCACGGTAACGACCTTTTTGAGGTCGATCGGCACGCCAAACAGGCTGTATTTGGTAACGTTTAAAGGGAAAAGTCAACTCATTTTGATGCATCACTACGTAACGAGCAAAAGGAACCGTAAGATCATAACGCAACCCTTTTTCGCAAAAAGCAGTGGTCAACTTTTTAGCATCTTTGCCTTCCATATCTACACCCGACAAAAAATCGCCCGAATTTAATATTTTAAAAAGCAGTTTATCTCCCTCTTCACCATATTTTCCCATCAAGGTAGACAAATTCTCCATCGAGGGAGTTTCGATAGGCGCATAGCCATACAATTCAAATACGGATTTAATCGCAGTAAAAATATAGTTTCTTCGAGACATCTCGAGGGGAGAAAAATCACGAGTCCCCTTTGGTAAAGATGGTTTTGTTGCAGCCATTATTCTTTTTTGTGCAAATTTACATTATTTTATTCGTTTGTAAAACATTCTTTTGCACCACATTGGGATAATGACAGAAGATAAAAAAAATTTATTTTGTTAATTCGATTGTTTATTTACTAAAAAAAACATACATTTGTCAACAATATGTAAATTTAGAAAGGAATTATAAATTGAATGCTACAAACTTATTTTCAAAATATAAACACTTAGAGCAAGAATATACTGTTTTGCTCAACAAGTATTTAGCGATTGAAAAGATGCTCAAACGATATAATTTAGAGCCAAACGATCTATTATCAGACGAGAAAATACATCAACTTATCAATAAACACAAGAGCAACGATGTATATTGGTTGATGGATTTGACGGGGAAAAGCACTTATGTCTCCTCCTCCATCATCAATTTTACAGGCTATAATGAAATAGAGTATTTAGCGCAGACTTTAGAGGAACGTTTTACGTCAGAATCTGCTCAAAAAGGAAAAAATGCGCTTCAAGTGCATGGCTCAGAATTTAAAAATAGAATAGATAAAAATCCTGAAACATCATTCAGCATCGAATTGGAATACAAATGCAAAGATGGTTCTACAAAGTGGGGCGAATTAACAATAACTCCCGTATTTGACGAAAATGGCAATTTCCATCAAATCAATGGAGTAACGAAAGATATCTCTGAAAATATAAGAACTAAGGTGAAATTATTCGAACAAGAACAACAGTTTACCAATTTATTAGAGAACCTGCCTAACTATATCTTTATTCGAAGTGATAACAAAATTATCTATGCCAATAAAAAAGGGAGAGAAGCTTTAGGTGTTTTTTCTACAAAAACAGAAATTGATTCAACTATCGATATTTTTTCCAAAATAGCAGAAAAAGACAGATCTCTAACCGCAGAAATGATCAGAAAGCGTCAAAATAATGAAATTGTAGAAGATTACGAAATTGATGTGCTGGACAAAGATGAAAAGATTCACCACGTAATCGTCAGGGCAACGAATGTTATTTTTAATGGAACTGACTCTGTTTTATTTATCATAAGCGATATTACAGACAGGGTAATCTATGAAAAAACGATTATAGAAAGTGAAGAAAAATTTCGGACACTTGCCGAGCTGTCACCTTATGGAATCATGATCATTCAAGACGACAAGTGGGTCTACACTAATCCTTATACGACTATACTGACAGAATACACAAACGAAGAGTTATCCAAAATGCATTTTTTAGATTATATTCACCCGGATTATTATGAATTTGCCAAAGAAAATGCTGCAAAAAGGACAAATAATAAGGATTATGCGAGAGAGCATGAAGCCAAAATTATCACAAAATCAGGGAAAGAGAAATGGGTACACACGATTGGTCAATTGATTAATTACAATGATAAAAAAGCGACCCTATTATCAGTAACCGATATTACGAATAAGAAAACAGAAGAAGAAACCAAGTAGTTTTATTGGCAATGCTCTTAATTAAAGGGGAAACCCCAAATTAATACTGCTCACTTTCGTTTGGAAAGTCTTGCTTTTTCACATCTACAATGTATGATTCCACTGAATTAATAATTTCTTCACTTAAGTTGTGGTATCTTCTCAAAAAACGTGGTGAAAACTGTTGAGTCATCCCCAACATATCGTGCAATACCAATACTTGACCATCAACTCCACCACCAGCGCCAATTCCAATAATAGGAATGGAGACTTTTTTGGCGACTTCCGTGGCCAATTTTGCTGGAATTTTTTCTAATACAATGGCAAAACAACCTGCCTGTTCCAACAGAAGAGCATCTTCGATAAGTTTTGCAGCTTCCGTCTCATCAGTTGCTCTAACTGCGTAAGTTCCGAACTTATTAATCGACTGAGGAGTGAGTCCCAAGTGCCCCATTACAGGAATACCAGCGGTTAAAATCCGATTCACGGATTCGATAATTTCAGCTCCACCTTCAATTTTCACAGCATCGGCACCCGACTCTTTCATGATCCGAATGGCAGAGCTCAACGCCTCCTTAGAATTCCCTTGATAGGTTCCAAAAGGCAAATCAACCACAACAAAAGCATGTTTTACGCCCCTAACCACCGAAGAAGCATGATAAATCATCTCGTTTAACGTGATTGGCAACGTGGTACGATGACCAGCCATTACATTAGAGGCGGAGTCGCCTACCAAAATAACATCAATGTTTGCCATGTCTAAAAGTGTTGCCATAGAGAAGTCGTATGCCGTTAGCATCGCGATCTTTTCGCCGTGCTCTTTCATTCTTTTTAATACATGGGTGGTAACCTTGTTTGCCGATTGTGATATGTGTACTGACATCTGTTTCTGTTTTTAAAATGCAAAGGTAATTCTTTTTATAGAAGGAAGGAACAAGAAGTAAGAATTATGAAGAAAGAATACAGAAGTAAGAAGCAAGAATACAGAATTAAGAAGTAAGAAGCCTTAGTGGTGAAAAAACGTGAAAAGACATCTCGTGAAAGGGGGAAGAAGGAAGTAAGAATACAGAAGCAAGAAGTAAGAAGAACCAAGTCGGAAACTACTCTTTTTCTCTTCTTTTACGGTATAAATCATACGAGTATGTGACCATGATGATGGTGATAAAAACGCCGATTAAGGTTTGAAGGGCAACTAAGAAACGAATAAACGTTGAGTTTGGCAGCATATCTCCATACCCTACCGTTGCTTGCGTGATGGTGCTAAAATAGAAAAAATCGATAAAATTCCATCTTAAGTAATCCGCAGATTTAATATTTTTCAACTCAGTCACATTATCTTGCATTCTGACGTCTATAATTTTCAGCCCAATGGTTTCGGGTTTATCAAAATCAGAACTGGCTGTTTTCAGATGTACTTCATTCTCAAAAAATGGGTCAGAAGCTCCCCGTTTAAAAATTAAAACATTGTGTATCAACAATTCGCTCTTATTATCATTTTTCAAAGCACGTTTGTTTATTGCCAGTTCCACATTCAACTCATTCATGTGCCAGAGCAGAAATATAAACTTATAATCGCTATATAAACTATCAATTTTCACCCCCGAAGTCTTTGTCAATCTTTGGTTGATGTTTTTCAATAGCAAAAACTCTTTTTCTAAATTATGAATTAAAGTACTGTCCTCTCTTATTTGACTGCTCAATTTAGATTGATGGACATCTTTGGCAAAGACAAACGAAGAGGGATTGGTTTCGTAACTAAGATTATAAAAAACAGCAAATACTAAAATAATAATCAAATAGACATAGAAAACCCACCTAAGGCGAAAATTGCGGTTTTGAATCGATTTTGAAAATAAATCTGAATAGTAAGCTGAAATTAACTTAAGAGCACGAATCATAAATAAAACAATTATTATTTTGCAAAAGTAATCATTTGCGAGAATAAAATATTAATATTAACTTTGTACGTTACAAAATAAATGTATATTTGAATATATTTAGAAATTAAAAAAGATTAGAAACTTATACATCATTACTATGAGTGCATTTAAAGCATACGACATCAGAGGCGTTTACAACAAGGACTTCAACAAAGAGGATGTTTATCGAATTGGGTTTTTTATTCCTCAACTATTAAAAACAAACAAAGTACTGGTTGGCAGGGATGTACGGATTTCGTCTCCCGAGATTTTTGAACATTTAGTCCGTGGCATCAACGATGCAGGTGCAGATGTTTACGATCTTGGAATTTCAACCACCCCGATGGTTTATTATTTTACCGCCAAGCACAATTTTTCAGCATCCGTTCAAATCACCGCTTCGCATAATCCAAAGGAGTACAATGGATTAAAAGTCTCTCGCGAAAGCGCCTTGCCTGTGGGATTTGATACAGGATTAGGAGAGTTGCAAAAATTAGTGGAAAATAAATCTGAAATAATCCCCGTTGCAAACAGAGGTAAAGTCGTGGAATATCATGTGATACAAGAGTACATTGATTTTCAGAAAACTTACCTCAAAGATATTTCAAACCTAAACATCGCCATCGATTGCTCCAACGGAATGGGCGCATTATTGGCTGTGGATATTTATGGAACGAATCCTCATTATATTTACGATGAGTTGGATGGCACTTTTCCAAACCACGAGCCCAATCCTCTTGAAGAAGAAAATGTAGAGGATTTAAAACATCTTGTACTGAAAGAAAAATGTGATGTGGGTGTAATTTTCGATGGGGATGCAGACAGAGTCATGTTTGTAGATAATTTGGGGCGTTTCATTCGTCCAGATTTGATGATTGCCGTTTTGGCTGAGTATTTCATCAAAGAAAAAGGGCTATCTGGAAATGTATTACAAGACATCCGGACTTCAAAATCTGTCAGCGAATATATTACCAAATTAGGTTGCACTATGCACATGTGGCGTGTTGGACGTGCTTATGCGGCACTTAAACTACGAGAAATTGACGGTATATTTGGAGGCGAATTGGCTGGACATTACTACTTTAAAGATTTCTACTACTCAGATTCTGGCATCTTGGCAGCCACTCTAATTTTGGGCATTGTTGCAGATTTAAAAAGAGGAAACAAAACGTTCTCTGGACTCATTAACGAAATAAACACCTATGCAAATTCAGGAGAAATAAACTTTAAAATCAACCAAAAAGCGGAAGCGATGGAAGCCATTCGGGAATATTTCACCTCTCAAGAACCTACGGTTGCCTTTTTTGATTTTGATGGCTATCGAATTGAGTTTAAAGATTGGTGGTTCAACATCCGTCCCTCCAATACAGAACCATATTTGAGATTTATAGCAGAAGCTAAATCGGAAACCTTATTGGCCGAAAAAGTCGCAAAAGCTGAGAGCATTATTCGAAAATTTGACTAATTACGAACTATACAGAAGAAGTGATTTTTAAAAAAAGGAACTACCAATGACAGATTTTAAAAAACACTTCTTCTTTTTTCTACTTTTCGAGTCTTCCTGTCCCGATTGCTATCGGGATTATCGAAGGACTTTAAAAAGTTCTCACTTTAATACTTCGACAGGCTCAGTATGACCGTTAATAGAACACGACTACACTGTTTGTATTTAGTTGCAAATATTGGTAAATTTTCTCACTGTCATCAACCTTTTATTTGCAAAGTTTATTGGATAAAGTCTACCAATGACAGAATTGGAATGTTGCTTCTTTTCTGGTCACCCTGAGTTTATCGAAGGGCTTTAAAAAGTTCTCACTTTAATACTTCGATTAACTCAGTATGACATTCATTAAATCGTTAATGTTCAATATTTTAAGTTGCTAATACCGCTGAATTCTCCAACTGTAATCAATCCTTTTATTTACAAAGTTTTTTGGACAAAGTTTCAGTATGACAATTTAATCGCAGCAGATTTAAGTACCAATAATAATAACAATTCGAAAAATAACAGTAAAATTCAATGAAAAAGCACTTTCTGATTTCACTTTTCCTTATTATAACAGTGACCGCAGAAGGTGCTTTTACTCAACCCCCAATTCTTCCTGATTCGTTAAAATCTGAATACAATTCAACCCGAGTGAATGCGCTTATCATCGGAGGCGGAGCCCTATATGCAGGTTCGATGGCAGGACTTTATGGACTTTGGTACAAGGATTACCCACACTCTTCTTTTCATCTATTCAACGATGACCAAGAGTGGCTTCAGATGGACAAAATGGGACATGCCGTCACCTCTTATTATCTTTCGCAAGTGGGTTTTAGCGCCTGTCGATGGGCTGGTGTTTCTCAAAAAAAAGCTGCTTGGTTGGGAGGTGCAACTGGTTTAGGCTATCTGACGGTAGTCGAAATCTTAGATGGTTTTTCCTCGGAATGGGGATTTTCTTTGGGAGATATGGCTGCCAATAGTGCAGGATCAATCCTGTTTACCAGTCAGCAATTACTTTGGAACGAGCAGCGTATTGGATTAAAATACTCTTATCACAACACCATGGAGGCGAATTATCGTCCCGACTTGCTTGGAAGCAATAATTACGAACGTTGGCTAAAAAACTACAACGGGACCACCATCTGGCTTTCAGCAAACATTGCCTCCTTCTTGTCCCCCGAAACTAAATTTCCAAAATGGATAAACATAGCGGCAGGATATGGAGCGCAAGGAATGTTGGGAGGAAATGAAAATCCAACCACTTTTAAAAACCAACCACTCCCCGACCTCAAAAGGCAACGTCAATTTTACCTCTCTTTAGACATTGACTTGAGAAAAATAAACACACGATACAAAACGCTGAACACAATCATTCACGCATTCAACATCCTAAAAATCCCCATGCCCACCATTGAATTCAACCAAGGTGGGAAAACAAAAGGATATTGGTTGTATTTCTAATGCCGTGTGTTTAATCCTTTTCATGAATTTAAGGTGGAGTGGATAAAAAGAGTACTATTTATTTTTTAAAATTATATCGTTTCTGATACCACTTATTCGCTTTATAGGTAAGGTATGCACAACCACTTCCGATGAGTGCGCCCATAAAAACATCCGAAGGATAATGAACGCCTAAGTACATACGAGAATAACCAATAGTGCCAGCCCACAAATACATGGGCGTAATTACGTACCATTTTGGATAACAAAGACTTATTGAGGTAGCTACCGAAAAAGCAGTAGAAGTATGTCCCGAAGGAAATGACGCTGAATTCTCAGTTGTAACGTTATCCAAAACAGGATAATCGAGGTAAGGACGTGGGCGATTAACGCTATATTTGAGTCCGAGAGCAACTCCCAACCCAAAAGCAATGGAAGCACCCACCACTAAACCATTTCTAAGCGAAACAGAATCGTGGGCAAAACAACCATGCAACAAAAGAGCAGTTGGAGCAGCCACCATCAGGGGATACACAGAATTGCTAATGCCCATAAAAAATGGATCCATCTGCTTGTTTCTATTCAAATTAATATCTTTCAATAAGTTGATATCCGCATTCTGAGCAGAAACAATTCCACCCTCAATAATAAAAAGTGAAACAAAAAAAAGTACAATTATTTTAATTTTCATATTTAAGTTTCTGTATTATCGGAGATTTTTTGGCTGTTGGTTTTTTGCTGTTGGCTGTTGGCTTTTGGCTGTTGGCTGTTGGCTGTTGGATTATCTTTAGACGAGCTTAGCTCTGTTAACTGTTAACTGATCACTGCTAACTGTTAACTGACAACTGTCAAACCTAAACCCTCTCAAAAACTCTTCAATTCCCATTCTTTTCTTTCCCATCAATTGAATATCTTTGAGAATAATCCAACCATCAAGGCAACTTATTTTTAATTCGTGTTTATAATCGGAGACAAATGTTCCTATGGCTTTATTGTGATTTACAATTTCTGTTTCGATGGAAAAAACCTTCATTGAAAGGGATTCCTCTTTATTCGAAAATTCAAAAAATGCAGCTGGATAAGGTGAAAGTCCTCTTACTTTGCAATCAATTTGTTCGCAAGTGAGGTGAAAATCAATTTTACAATCAGGTTTAAAAATCTTGGGAGCCATTTTCAAATCCGCAACATTGACATTTAATTGTTCGATGGGATTAATCTGATTATTTTCAATCATTTGCAATGTTTCCAAGGCAATAATTTTTCCCTCTTCACAAAGTCTATCATGAAGAGAGCCAGCTGTTTCGGATGAATCTAACATCACTTTTCTATTTGTGATAATAGCGCCAGCATCGATATCATGGTTTAACAAGAAGGTAGTCACACCCGACTCTTTCTCATTATTCATCACCGCCCAGTTGATCGGAGCTGCGCCGCGATACTGAGGTAGAAGTGAAGCATGAACATTAAAAGTACCTTTTTTGGGCATTGTCCATACAACTTCTGGGAGCATTCTGAAGGCAATCACCACAAACACATCTGCCTGATAACTTTGTAGTTGAGCAATAAATTCTGGATCTTTTAATTTTACAGGTTGCAAAACAGGAAGCCCATATTCAATGGCCACTTTTTTGACGGCCGATTCGTGGAGTTTCTGACCTCTACCTGCAGGTTTATCGGCCACAGTGACCACCGCGCCTACATCAGTTCCATTTTGAATCAGAAATTTCAATATTTCACCTGCAAATTCAGGCGTACCCATAAAAACAATTTTCATATCTCTTCTTTTATAGTGCAAAGATAAAAAAAAAGCAAGAAGAATAGGAAGAGAAATTTTAAATCACTGTTGACCGATAAACCAAACAAATAACAACAATATATTAAGATGTTGATATATTTAGATAATAATACAAACTAGGTTTGATCTATGGTTAAATTATTTTCCTTTTCTGATTTTCAACACTTTTACCCCGCCCCCTAAAGGGTGGCGTTGAAAATCAAATAGTTATAACAGAACCCATTATATAACTTTAGAAAAAAAGTGAAAAATAATAAAAAAATTATTAGACAAGCGTGTTTTTAAATCGGAATTAAAACTCCAAGTGACTTCGAGTGCATCAGTGCATCACAGCCAACTTCTTAGGTTTTAATATAAAAACCAATCAGAAAGAATAGTCATACAATTAGTCAAAGCTAATTCGTTAATTCTTCAATAGAACAATTTTGCGAACAATTTTTATGGAATCTGCTTTCAGAACTAATATATAAACTCCTTGAGGCAAATCGTCTGAGGTTAAAACCAATTCGTAATTTCCAGCTTTTTGGGACTCTTTGCACAATGTTTTTACTTCATTTCCTTTCAAATCCGTCAACACTAAAGAGACACTATCGTATGCTCGAGGGAGCAGGTAGGATATTTTAGTTTCATTTGCAAATGGATTGGGTGAAATATTACTCAACGAAATTCCTTCAACTGAGGGCAAAGTTGACACAGAAGTGGCGGTCAAATCAGGACTTCCGCCTTGTTTCCAAGCAGTATACAAAAGTTCGGCTAATGCGTGAGAAGCATTTTTGAGCAACATTACGGTAAAAGTTTTGGTTTGATTCCAAAGTTCAGCTTTGTAAGCAGTAGAAGTATAACTTGGATTAAGCGCTTTGGCAATATTATCGGCGATTAAAATTGAATCCACATATTTATTATTTTCATAGATATAATTAAAAATATAGGTGGGAACATCGGTAATTTCAGTCGCGGGAGAGCCTGTGTAGCTAATTTGTGAAATATATGCACCGATCATGGTTGATTCGTACCGAGAGTGAATTCCATTGTTTCCTGTGTCGTAACCATTATAATTTTTTGTGATATGCAAAGGCATGTGACCGTCGCCCACGTAATGTCCCAAGTCGGAAGCAAAAAACAAAGCCTTGTTTAAGTCACCGCGTTGGAAGCAACTTTTCAAAGAATCAAAAGCAGCAATAGTTGCCCATGGAAGAATTCCCCAACTGTAAATATTACTTTGTCCATGGAGAGAAATCACGGTAGCTAAATCCTGAGAGATAAAACCATTTTGAACAAACTCGGGATAATAATCCACATCGATGTAATGCTTTGGGGACTCACTTTGATCGTCCGACTTACGTGCATCAGCGACAGAAGCACTATCTGCTAATTTCTGAGTCCACGCACTGAATGTGTTCATTTCTGTATTATAGGACAGTGATGCGCGATAGCTGATGTTGTAATGTCCAACCCAGCCCCAACTTGACACTATAATAATCAATAAAAGAGCTCCTATAAAAAGTCCAGATTTTTTCAACATATATTTAAAGTTTCAATTGTTAATAAAAGAATTAAACAAAGATACTTTAAGTAATTTAATTTTAGATCGTTTAGCAATTAAATAACATGATGAAGACCATTTTTAAAGTCCTAAGGTAGAACTTTTAAAATGGTCTTAAAGTGTTATTTTAAAAAAAATCTGAGTTTAAACTATTTAATTGGAGATTTTAGGAGGCGTATTCGATGGCATTTTTTTACTTCGAAACAAAAAAAATCTAAATTAGTCAAATCACTATATTTAAACCTTCGTTTTTTCTTGTCTTACTTTTTGTCATTGCCACAAAAAGTAACAAAAAAGGCTAGGCGAAGCGATGCGCATCGCGCCCTGGCAAAAACACTAACAAAACTAATTCGGAGTAGTATCCGCAAAGTGGCGGATAAACGTAAACGCCTCCGAAAGTGTTGTAACTCTTTTGCCATTCCCGCTGTGTCTTGCACTGCCGCTTCGCCATAGGCATCCCACAATTTTAGAAGAGGAAGAGAAGATTGAGTTACTTCACTACTCTGCGGATATGTGATAGGATTTTTAGACTTGATTATTTCACAAGAACATCCATAACGGAACAAAAAAAAAAAAAAAATCATTCATCGGATTATCAAATAGTTGCTCAACAAATAAGTTCAAAAACAACATGATGAAGACCATTTTAAAAGTCCTAAGGAAGAACTTTTAAAATGGTCTTAAAGTGTTATTTTAAAAAAAAATCTGAGTTTAAACTATTTAATTGGAGATTTTAGGAGACGTATTCAATGGCATCTTTTACGTTAATAATTTCGACGAATGAAGGTCCAACTTTGCGACCGAAATTACCGGCTAAAATCACAATATTATCTTCTGGTTGAAGTTTCTCTTTGCTAAGCAATACTTTGAGGGTCTCTTTTCTGAAATCTGTTTTAGAAGTCTCCTCGTCCATATACTCCGCAGTTACACCATATACAATTCCCAATTCACGTTTGGTTCTGCGGTCGTAACATTGGGCAAAAATTTGCTTATTGCCTCTAAAAGCGGAAATATAACGAGCCGTTTTCCCCGTGTGAGTATCACAAATTATTACCTTAACATCCAATTTGTCAATCGAGCGCACCGCAGTTTTGGCTAAAAAACCAGAAATTTCATTATCGATAGGCAATATCTTTTTATCTTTAATAAACCCTCTACTCTTCTCAACTTCTTTTGCCACTTTGGTCATAAACTGCACCGCTTCAACAGGATATTTCCCATAAGCCGTTTCGCCACTCAACATAATCGCATCGGTGCCCACATAACAAGCATTTGCAATATCTGCCGCTTCTGCTCTGGTTGGACGAGGATTATCTATCATAGAGTGCAACATCTGAGTTGCCACAATGACAGCTTTTCTATTGTGAATACATTTGTTAATAAGTTGTCGTTGAATAACAGGAATTCTCTCCGCATCAATTTCCACTCCTAAGTCGCCACGAGCAACCATTATCCCATACACCAATGGTAATATTTCATCTATTTTATCAACTCCCTCTTGATTTTCTATTTTGGCAATAATCTTAGTCCGTGCAGAATATTTATCTATTTCCGCTTGAATTGCTCGAACATCCTGAGCGTTTCTCACAAATGAGTGTGCAATAAAAGCGATGTCGTGGTCGGCAGCAAATTTCACAAACTCCTTGTCTTTTTCACTCACCGATGGAAGTTTCAAATCCACACCAGGAACATTGATGCTCTTTTTAGGCTTCACTATTCCATTGTTTTCAGCGCGACAAATAAGAAAATCATCGTTTTGCTCAATCACCGCAAACGCGGTTTCGCCATCATCAATTAGCACTTTGCATCCCACAGAAATATGTTTACAAAAATCAACATAATTCACATACATTACCTTTTCGTTGATTACCTTATTCACATCGTTCTCGATACGAATGAAATCGCCCATAACAACATCAAAAGGAATTGTTTTCACCGAAGTACGAACTTCTGGACCTTTGGTATCGATAATAATTGGAATTTCATCAGAAACCATTCTAATATTATTTACCACATTTATGGCCGTTGTAATATCTTGATGTGCAGTATTTATCCTTACAGCGTTCATTCCTGCATCAATAAGTTCTTTAATAAACTCAGGGCTACACTTATAATCAGCGATTGTAGCGACTATTTTGGTTAATTTTTCCATAAAATCAAACTGTTTTAAATTAAAGTATCACACAATTTTCTCAATTCCAGCTCTTGTGGTTTTCCCTCGTATAAAATACGGTAAACGGCTTCGATGATTGGAATTTCAGCATTTATCTCCTTATTAATTTCGTGCATACAATGAGTGGCATAATACCCTTCGGCCACCATGTTCATCTCTAATTGTACCGTAGCTACCGAATATCCTTGACCAATCATGTTTCCAAAAGTTCTATTTCTGCTATATTGAGAGTATGAAGTCACCAATAAATCGCCCAAATAGACAGAATCATACAAATTCCGTTTTAATGGATACATTTCGTTGATAAAATGCTCCATCTCCCTTGCACAATTCGCAATAAATGCAGCAATAAAATTATCGCCGTAACCCATTCCTTTATAAATTCCACAGGCAAGCGCATATATATTTTTAATTACAGCGGCATATTCAGTTCCGTAAATATCATTGGAGACATTGGTAATCACATATTTACATCTGAACATATCTGCTACAATCGAAGCCAAATCAGGATTTTGCGATGTACTGGTTAAATAAGTAAGCTTTTCGGAAGCAATCTCTTCAGCATGCGATGGACCGCTTATAATGGCAATATTATTAACATCCACATCAAACTCGTCCATCAAATAATCGGCGACTATTTCCATCTTTTCCGGAACAATCCCTTTTACGGCAGATACAAACTTTTTACCCCTTAACATCTCCTTTGTTAGCGGCTGTAAGGATTTACTAACAAAAGCTGCAGGTACAACCAAAATGATGTAATCACATTTAGCGACTAATTTTCTGATATCAGTATGTATTTTTACTCTCTTAGGATCAATTCTTGTCGAACTCAAATATCTGGTATTATAACCAGTATGAGCAACCGATTCAGCAATATCTTCTTCTCTTATCCACCAATGTATTGGATGAGTATTTGTCGCTAAGATTTTCACAATGGCAGTCGCCCAACTACCACTTCCTAAAACCCCAATTGTTAATTCATTGCGTACCATGTTGTATTCTTTTTTTATGCAAAAGTACACCTTTTTGGCATAATACAACACCATTAAGTTCGGTTTACTAATCAATTATGGGCTCGTCTCGCTTTTTTTGACTACTTTTGCAAAAAATATCATTTACGATGAACGGTTTTTACAACTTAAACCTCAACAAGGCACTTATTAATGCCATCGAAGAAATTGGCATTAATGAACCAACGCCAATTCAAGAACAATCTTTTTCAGTAATCATGTCGGGAAAAGACGTGTTAGGGATTGCTCAAACAGGAACTGGCAAGACTTATGCTTACCTTCTCCCCTGCTTGCGTCAATGGAAATTTACCGGCAACGGAAATCCTCAAATACTCATCCTTGTCCCCACTAGAGAGCTTGTGGTTCAAGTTGTTCAAGAAGTTGAGAAACTTACAAAATACATGTCTGTTGTAACAGTGGGCGTTTATGGCGGAGTAAACATCAATACTCAATCCGACAGAGTTATCCAAGGAATGGACGTATTGGTAGCTACTCCAGGGCGACTTTTTGACCTTATTATGCGAGGAGCGTTAAGATTAAAATCCATCAAAAAATTAATCATCGATGAAGTTGATGAGATGTTAGACCTTGGTTTTAGACCTCAACTTACTTCTATTTTTGATTTACTCCCAGACAAACGTCAAAACATCATGTTTTCGGCCACTATGACCAAAGAGATTGATGTATTGATTAAAACATATTTCAAGGATTTACAACGAGTTCAGGTTGCCGAAGTTGGATCTCCGTTGGAAAACATTGAGCAAACAGGCTATAAACTTCCCAATTACAATACGAAACTTAACCTGCTTGAACTCATATTGAAAGACAGTTTGATGACCAAGGTACTAATCTTTGCATCGACTAAAAAATCGGCAGATGCACTTGCCGCAAGATTGGAGAAAAAATATCCAAATCAATCTACAGTTATCCACTCAAACAAAGCACAAAACAAACGTTTTAAAGCTGTCGAGGATTTCAACCAAGGGGATTTTCGATTTTTAATTGCCACAGATATTCTTGCTCGTGGAATGGATATTTCTGATATTTCGCATGTGATAAATTTTGACATGCCCGAAATTCCAGAAGATTATATCCATCGTATCGGTCGAACCGGTAGAGCAGAAAAAGCAGGTCAAGCAATCTCGTTAATGGTTCCGAAAGATGACGCCATGACCCTTGAGATTGAAAATTTGATGGATATGAAAATTCCAATTGTTGCCAATCCAGAGGACTTGAATATCTCATTTATTCTAACTGCTGACGAAAAACCTTTTGTCAAAATGAAAAACATTGTGGTAAAACAACCCAAGTTAGAAGAAAAAGGGGAAGCTTTTCATGAGAAAAAGGATAAAAACAAAAAAACAAACCAAAAAATCAGAAGAAAAGATGCCATGCAAATGAAATATGGCAAACCGAAAACCAGAGGGAATAAAGACAAGAACTAGGAGAAGAGTTATTAAGTCGAAAGTTTATAAAGTCTATAAAGCTCCGTCAAAATTCAAAAAAAATATTTTTTGATTATTTGACGAGAGTCCTCGAAAAATAACAATCCGCCAGTTGACGGATTTATTTTTCGGGAGCGAAAGGTTATAAAGGCAAAAGTAGAAATCAACTTAAAATAAACAACAAGATTTTCTTCACACCCGGAATTTATCCCGCTTCGGCGGGAGGGTTGGGGCAAATGAAGGAAATCAACTCAAAAGAAATTACAGAAGCTAAAAACAAAGTTCTTAAACTGTCTTTACTTAATTCTTTTGAATTCCAGAGAATACAAATCTAATTTTATTTTTTTATGAGAACAATCAGAGAAGAAGAGAAAAAAATAATTGAGTTTTTACTTACGATTAAAGGGTTTAACCATGCTGAATTCCCTATTTCAGAGTCTGTACATGAGTACGAAGGCGGAGTAATGGGAAGCATCAGCATGCAAGATAGCGATGGCTCAAATTACAGTCACGACTTAATACAAGCCAAATACATCGACACCGATAATACTCCTGTGGTAATTACCTTAACATTGGATAAAGAGGGAAAACTTTTGGATTTAGATTTTTGGAAAGAGGATTTTTCAAAACTACTTTTGTATCCTACTCCAAGTCAATTAACCATTAATATTATTGGAAACGGATCGTTTGAAGCCCGTGTTTAATTGACCAACACAAAACTTCGTTGATATTCAACATACTATAAAAAAAGCCTCAATTAATTGAGGCTTTTTTTATAGTATGTTAGGAAATTAATTCCCTCAAAGCTTATTTTCTCTTTTGAGTTTTTTGTGCTTGTTGTTGCTGTTGTACTTTGGCCATATCTTCTAGACGTTTGGACCAACCTGATTTTTTAACGGGTTTTAATTTGTTCAATTGGATTTTTGCATGAATTTTACTTTCATCTACAAAAAGTCTAAACAGCCACATTTGTAGGAATGTAATACAGTTAACCAAGAAATAGTAGTAACTCAAACCAGCGGCATAATTATTAAAGATTCCTAGGAACATGATTGGCATCATATACATCATAATTTTCATGGTCTTGGCTTGTTGACCTGTACCAGTTGCCATCATATCATTATTTATTTTGGTATAAACCAAGGTAGCAATGGTCATCAAGATGGTAAACAAACTGACATGATCGCCATAGAATGGAATTTTAAAACCAAGATCTAAAATGGAATCATAAGTAGACAAATCGGTTGCCCATAAAAATGACTGTTGACGAAGTTCGATGGAAGAAGGGAAGAAACGGAACAGTGCTAACAAAATTGGCATCTGAAGCAACATTGGCAAACAACCCGACATTGGATTGGCACCCGCTTGCTTGTATAATGCCATGGTCGCAGATTGTTTTTTCATTGCATCTTCGCTTTTTGGATAACGAGCCGAAATCTCTTCTACTTCAGGCTTTAACACCCTCATTTTAGCTGAAGACATATAGGTTTTATATGCAATTGGCAATAAAACAATTTTCAATAAAATAGTCAGAATCAAGATGATAATTCCATAATTCCATCCATATTGTTCCAACCAGTTGAATACTGGAAGAACAGCAAAACGGTTAATCCAAGCCATCGGAGCAAAACTCCATCCCAGTGGAATTTGGCGTTCAAGGTCTAATTTATACGAAGCTAATGTTTTATATTTTGTTGGACCAAAATACATAGACATCCCAAAATCAAAGTTCTTTAGCGAATTTGCTATTGGAATTTTAAAATCTGCAGTAAGGGTTTTTATTTTGTTCGGATTCTCTTCAAACGCCTTTGTGGAGATGACAGCGCTCTCAAAATTTGAATTAGCTATGATTGTAGATGCAAAGAACTGTTGTTTAAACGACAACCATTTCACCTGAGTTGTAATCTCTTTTTTATCATCTTTTGTTTCTGAAAGATAATCTACCTCTTCGCTATCGCGATAATAAACAGTAGTTGAATTATTCTCGTTCTTAAAACTTTTTTCCAGTTTATTTATAGTAGATTGCCATTGGAATGCAAGAGAAGATGTATTTCTATCGATATAATCATCCATATTCACCATACCCAAATTCATCCCAATCATATATTCATTTCCTTTGATGGTATACGAATACTCGATGTAACTAGAGGTATTTTGAACACTATCTGCAGTAGGATAAATACGCATGGCAAATTGGAGGGAATCAGTTCCAGAAACTTTCATGTTCTTGCTTCCCACTTTCTCGTCTTTTGCACCTTTCCAAATTGGAACAAAGGTTAATTTCTGAGTTTCAACCAATTGGCGATTTGAGAAAAATGAGAATCCAAAAGAGTTGGTATCTCCAGAGAATAACACCAATGGTCGTCCGTCAAATGTTTTCACATTTTTCAACTCTGCACCACAAACTCGACCTCCAATAGTGCTGAAAGTTAACTTTAACAAATCATTCTCTATGGTGTAAAATTCATTCTCAACAGATTTAGAAGCCGAAAAGAAACCCATATTTTGAGCACCATTGGCAGCAACGGCAGCAGTATCAACGGTTGCAGTATCTTTTTTAGCAACAGCATCTACTTTTGCTAACGAATCACTTACGGCACTTTTTTGTTTCTCAACGAGTGCTATTGAATCTTGTTTTAACTTCTGTTGTTTGATCTCTTCATCGGATGGGGATTGCCAAATTGTAAAACCTATAAAGAGTGCGAAAATCATCACTAACCCTAATACTGTATTCTTATCCATTTTTTATTATTATATTTTTTGCAAAGATAGTTTTTTTTGTTTGAAAATCTAATCCAAAATCGGCGAAACACTCCAAAGTGGAGACTTACTTCACCTTAATTCTTGTCACCAATCCACTTTGAGGATCAATTTTAATTGATTTAACTCCTTTTGGGAAATAACGTACTACGCCAAATTGATGAATTGGAATTTGGAAAACAGTTGGCAATCGTTGCCCATCTACATTTACGTAGACATTCGAAAGCATCGGATTGCGATAAGGAATTTGTTTCAATCTTTTGGCCGGAATAGTGTCTGTTACAACTGCTAAAACGGGCTCAATGGTAACAGTGAATTTGCTTGAAGATGGATCTGTTGAACTTATAATTCCATTGACATCCGAAAAATCGAAAAGAGAAATTGGCTTATTAATGTTCTCCGTGTTGGGGAGAACCACAAAACTTTTCTCATGATTCTCAAATTGCGAAATACCCATAAAAAGTCCCAGATAATCACTTTCCATCTTCAACAATTGATCGTTCATATACTCCATCGTCTCCTTACTGTAAGGTATTTCTTGACTTGCAGCAATAAGTTCATATCGTTTCATGCGAAATTTCAAAATATAATCGGCAGCTTCTACCGCTCTCTGTTCCACGGTTTTGGTGACTAAAGTGCGTGTAATAATTGGTTTAGACATCGTTACGGTATCCATTTTTACAATTTCGTACACGGTATCAATTTTCTCAATTTGCGAAGCATCTGCATATAATTGGAAGAAATTCGGGTAATTGACATTCACATTCGTAAGACTCATACTTTCTGGCAAAAGTGTCGTCTCTTTTCCGTTCGATTTGCAATTAATGCTTTCTATCTCTCCTGACGAATTAAGTTCGTAAAAATCGTTACGTTTACGAAATAGAGGTTTCCTTTTGGTAATTAAAAACTGAAGAGAAGTATCTGGAACATTGATCGGTTCAATGGAGATATCAGAAATTCTATATCCAGTTTGATTGAACGCAATTACATTTTTCAACCCCAGTAATTTTTCGGCATACTCCGCAAAAGGACCTTTTACTTTAATCTCTTTCACGACGGTAACATTCACTTTAAGTGCCGTTTGTGGCAAACTATACACCACTCCCTCTCTCTCTTTTGACGTTTTATTTGAATCAATTTTTACCGTTTTATACGTAGAACATTGCCAAATACCAAAAGGCAGAACCACTATTGCTAATAACTTTACTATCTTCATTTTTTCATCTTTATTAATTGCAAAAATATGGATTTTTTGTGACATAAGAAATTCTAATGTAGACTATTTGGTCTAAATTACCCATAAATTTATGTTTTAAGTGACCTAAAGTATAGAAAATTGAATTTTAGAAGGAAGGTCAAAAAAACATTTTTCAGAAATCAGTTGTTGCCCGAAAAATACAGATTTCACCCTATTCAAAAAAACCAAAGACTGGGACAAATTAGATATATTCGATGGAAACATCCTTTAAAAACTTGACTTCTAAAATACTCACCACTTTTTTCACCACATTCCGTCTAATATCTAACTCTTTGGGCAAGGTTGGGTCCTGATGAGCTGTATTAATTCCAGTTCCGGTGATAAAGTGAATTTTATCGCTTTTAAAGAACAACCTTACTAATTCATCAGCAGGTCCGTTTCCCAATACCGAATCATTATTAAAATCCTCCATAATTTGAAACGCTTTACTCAATGTCAAAATCCCTTCTGTAACAAGGTTAATACCATCCATATACGATATTGGAGGCAAATCGTAATCAACAATATCAAATCCCTGGCGATACATTAGCCCTAAGTTTTCGGAGATAATTTCGGCAGTAGTTCCTCCACAAATCACCTTTTTACCCTCGAATGCTTGAACTTTAACCGCCAATTGAGAATCTTTATCCCGACTATACGGAGGTCCCGTAATTACCAACAATTTTCGTGGTTGACGGTAATAAACGACAGCGCAAGAAGTATCGTCTTGTGGTTTCCCATTGTCATTTCGAAGTGCAATAGAAACCATTTTTTTGGCCATTTCCATTGCCGAAATATAGGGATCTCGTTCGATGGATTTGTAAACAAAATTTTCCACATTCTCTTGCCCCCATCCAAATGGATATTGACGAGTTCCCATGCCAGACTGTGTAATCCCATCCGACCAAAAGAAAATCCGATCTTCTTTTTGAGCTTGAAAAGAACATGCTCTAACAACTTTTCCTTTATGAGTTTCACTCTCTAAAACGACATCGCGCCAGTTAGGATCAAAAGGTTTGATTCCTCTCATGATGATACAATTGGGATTATCATACTCCACAATCTGAGTCGTTCCATCAAATTCAATATCGATAATGGTAAATGTGGAATAGCTCACTTTGCGAATGGAACAGACCGGCAACGTATCCATAATAATTTCGGCCGTTTGACGGATGCTGCGATGTCCTTTCACAAAGTTCAAAGCCATAGAAGCAGTAAGTGTAGCCAAAACATTTGCTTTTACACCACTGCCCATGCCATCACTCAGAACTGCAATGATTCGTTTTTCGTTTTTTATCCGATCAGACAAAAAAACATCACCACAAATCAACTGATCTTTGCATCTATTTTGTTCAACATCTACTTCAATATAAAACTTATCCTCTATCATATATTCTTATCTTCGATATTGTATGATTTGATAATAGAGTGTAATATTCGTTCAGTCTTAGAAGAGCTCTCTCCCAGCAAATAAGCAATCTGCTGCACTGTCTCCAAATTGTCTTTGATAACTTCTCTGGCTCGCTCTACCACTTCATCCTTACGCACATCTGGATTTTCCATATCGCGGATAATCCCACCTACTATCTCGTGTTTTTTGATGTTAAAAACCGTAATACTATATACTTTGTTGTTAAATTCAACATCGCGGCTCAGCGTCTCTTCACCCGTAAAAATCAGCGAAGCAAACAATTTGTGAAATGGCACTAACGTTCGAATATCCGCATTGATTAATCCCGGAATTACTTGACTAATATCCTCAACTTCATGTCCTAGCAAACGGACAAAAGAGTCGTTGGACTGCATTACCTGCAAATCGTTATTCACAATCACAATAGCCAATGGGATTTTTTGAAGCATCGCCGTAACAGTGTGCGAAAGTTCTTTTGCCAACTGCTCCTCCTCACGAGCTTTCAACTCGGATTTTGTAAGCGCCACCTTGGTTTCCGATAATATATTGTTGATGGTGGCCATCTCATCAATATAAACTTTCATTTTCTGATAAGAGTATGTTGGACACATTTCAGCCGTTGCCAGCCCCTTACAAATAGCGGCAGCAAATTTATTACAATTATCATGACCACAAGCGCCACAACTCAGAATCTCACCTGGCGCTTCACGTCCCAACTCGGTTAAAACAGCTTTTAACTCCTCTTTATTTGGGTTCTGAAGCCGCTGATCATCCTCTCGATTGTAAGAACGTTCATAATTAATATGGTCGAAACTGCGGATATCTTTCTCCCACTGTGGTCCATTAAACGATCTCAATCGTTTATCGACATAATCAATAACCAAGGTACGGCGAAGAAATTTATTTCCCTTTTTAGATGTTCCTGGTCCCATGATGCAACCATCACAATAGAACAAATCAATATGTTGCTTAATCTGTACATTGGTTTTAAACTCTTCAATCACTTGTAAAAAATTCTCTCTTCCCTCAGTGCAAATAATTCTACCCGTTAGCAAATCTTCATTGATATCTACCGCTTGAAACATTCCTCTGCTAATTGGAAACAGCGATCCCTTGCGTCCCAAAGGTGCATCAAAGTCAGAATAAGTAACAGAAGTCTCCGAAATACCCGCTTCGGCAAACAACTCCCTCAACTCAATATAAGTCAATACGGAATCAATCCGAGTATCGTCGTCGGGAAAGCGAAGAACTTCATTTTTTGCGGCAATGCAGGGACTGATATAAACAACTTTTAAATCCGTTCCATGATTCTCGAGCAATACCTTTGCCGTGGTAATCATGTGAGGAATAATTGGGGCAATGTTATCAATTAACTCAGGATAAAATTTTTCAATGTAATTAATTACCGGAGGGCAATTGGCCGTAAAATAGTATTTCCCGTTAAAATTAGTAAACAGTTTTTCATACTCAAAAGCCATCAAATCAACACCAAAACTAACCTCATTTACATAATCAAACCCTAACGTTTTTATCATGCTCACAAAACTTCGATAATCGGTAATATCACTAAACTCGCCAGAAATACTCGGGGCAACAATGGCAGCAACTTTTGAAGGAGATTTGAGCATAAGTTTCACCTCCTCTTTGGAATCTAAATAACTCACTGCATTTTGAGTACATACCGAAAAACAGCTTCCGCAATCGATGCACCTACTATGAATAATCTCAGCATACCCATCCTGAACTTTTATGGCCTTAGATGGACAAATACGTACACATGAGTAGCAAAGTTTACAAGAATTTGGATTAATATGAAATAGATTCATTATATCACTTTTTTAGTAAACAAATTGTCTAATAACTCCTGAAGTTGAAATACATTTACCTCCTCAATCATCTCTCTGTCGACAAATAGAACAGGACCTTTCCCACAATTTCCAGAGCACAATTTCCCACGAAAATCAACTCTATCGGATAGTTTGTTATCCTTGATATACTTTTCAATAAATTTTAAAGAATCCCTGTTTCCACGAGCAAAACAAGAGCTTCCGAGGCAGATAATAATTTCGTGTTTTACATCCATAGTTTGATTATTTCTTTTATAATGCTATAAATTTAATAAAAAAAAAAGGGATATCAAAATTTTGTCACCCTTTTTTTTTATTAATCATGAATTTATTAACACATGATACTAATATTCAGCATTTTAGCTTAAAATATTAATAACGTTCTCTTGCTTTGTAATGAGTATGCAATAGTTCATGCGATTTGTGTCCATTTGGTTTTCCCAAAAACGTTTTGTAAACCTCAATTACTTCTGGATTTTCGTGAGATTTACGAATCGACATGTGTTCGTCTTCCGAATAGATAGCTTCAGATCTTTTTCTTCTTATTTCGGGACTTGTAGGAATTGGTTGACCGCCTCCTCCTAGGCAACCGCCAGGACAAGCCATAATTTCGATGAAGTGATACACTGCTTTACCATCTTTCACACTTTGCATTAATTTCTTCGCATTAACCAAACCATGAGCTACAGCACAACGTAGTTCAACACCTTCCAAGAAACTCCATTCAGGAACAGTTCCAGTAATAACCACCGAAAGCTCCTTGATGCCTTCCATTCCACGAACAGGAGTAACATTCAAGTTTTCGAAAGGAATCTCTTTGCCAGTAACAACTTCCCAAGCAGTTCGAAGAGCAGCTTCCATTACACCACCAGTTACCCCAAAGATAACAGCAGCGCCCGTAGAAGAACCCATCATTGTATCATAATGATCTTCTTGCAATGTAGAAAACTCAATACCAGCTTGTTTGATCATAATAGCTAGTTCCCTGGTAGTTAACACATAATCTACATCTTTATATCCACTGCTTCTCATTTCAGGGCGATCTGCCTCAAATTTCTTAGCCGTACAAGGCATAATAGATACCGAAACGATGTTTGCAGGATCTAGATTACGTTTTTCGGGATAATACGTTTTTGCCAACGCGCCAAACATTTGTTGAGGCGATTTACAAGAAGAAACATGATCTAACATATCTGGAAAAATATGCTCTACAAATTTAATCCAGCCTGGAGAGCATGAAGTAGTCAATGGTAAAGCAACGGTATGATCTTTATCTTTAAGTGCTTTTTTGAGGCGACCTAAAAGCTCATAACCCTCTTCCATAATAGTTAAATCTGCGGTAAAATCTGTATCCAATACGGCATCAAATCCTAAACGTCTAAGAGCAGATACCATTTTTCCCGTAACACGAGTACCTGGCTCGTCGCCCAAATCTTCACCCAAGGCAATACGCACAGCAGGTGCCGTTTGAACAATTACATGTTTGGTTGGATCGGCAAGTGCAGACCAAACCTCTTCAATTTGGTTCTTCTCAACCAACGCACCCGTGGGGCAACGAATAATACATTGACCACAATTGGTACAAACTACATCAAACAGTGAATGATCAAAGAAGGTAGATATTTTCATATTTTCCCCTTTGTGGGCACAACTAATTGCACTCACCGATTGCAACTCCTCGCAAACGCGAACGCATCGCTGACAACGAACACACTTGCTATCATCTTTGATAATAGAAGGAGAGTACATATCGATACTATAATGTTTTAGCGGAACCAAATCGATAAAATAGTCGTTGCTAATTTTATATTCTGCGGCAAGTGATTGAAGTTCACATTTGCCATTTTTGTAACACTTAGTACAATCTGCATTATGTTCCGAAAGCAACAACTCAATGATGTGTTTACGTGCTGTTCGTACTTTATGAGAATTGGTAAGAATTTCCATTCCATCAATTGCCGGTGTTGAACAGGCTGTGGGCAAAACTCTTGCACCAATTTGCTCAACCACACACACTCTACAATTACCAGCAACATGAATATCGGGATGATGACACAATACCGGTATTTTAATATTTACCTGATGTGCTGCTTCAAGAATAGTACATCCTTTATCTACATTCACATCAATGCCGTCTATCGTTAAATTTATTTTTTCTGCCATTTTATTACATTTTACATTTTTACACCTTGAATTAATAAATCATCTCTTCTCTAAAATTACCCACGATGGATGAGAATGAATTGGCCACAGATTGACCAAGACCACATTTTGCAGTCAACTTCATCGAATCGGTTAATTTTAGCAAGTAATCAAGATAAGAAGAGTTTTTCTCTCCTTTTTTAACAGCCTCAATGCCATGAAGTAATTGCTGAACTCCAACTCTACAAGGAGTGCATTGTCCACACGACTCTTCCGCAAAGAAATCTAAATAATTACGAAGCAAGTTATACATCGAACGTGAGCTATTAAAAATCATCATCGATCCTCCTGTTGGCAATGAATCACCTTCCAAGTCGCCTTGATAACCAATAATAGTACTTGCAAATTTCTTACGTGGAACGCAGAAACCAGATGCACCGCCCACTTGAACCGCTTTGGTATCGCCATCGCCAAATGCATCTACAAACTCTTGCAACGACATTCCTAATTCCAATTCATAAATACCTGGAATTGGAGTATCTCCAGAGATAGAGAAGAGTTTGGAACCTCGAGATGATTTTGTTCCTAACTGTTTGTATTTCTCCGCACCAATCTTGCAAACAATAGCCGCAGATGCCAATGTTTCTACATTGTTTACAACCGTAGGTTTTGCCAAGTAACCTTCAATTACTGGATAAGGAGGTTTGTTGCGAGGTTCGCCTCTTTTCCCTTCCATAGATTCCAATAATGCAGTCTCCTCGCCACAAACATAAGCTCCTGAGCCCATGAAAATATCTACTTCAAAATCATACTCCATCTCGTGCATAATTGCATGAAACTCTTTTAAATCACGACGAAGTTTGGGAACCAAAAATTTATACTCACCACGCAAGTATATAAAACCTTTGTGCGAACCGGTAACTTTAGCAGCAATGGCCATTCCAGTTAATACTTTTAAAGAAACTTTATCGATAATCTCTCTATCTTTAAACGTCCCTGGTTCACCTTCGTCAGCATTACAAACAATATATTTTTCGTCAGCTTTAGCATCACGCGCAAATTTCCATTTTAATCCAGTTAGAAATCCTGCACCACCACGACCTTTTAATCCCGAATCAATCATTTCATTAATAATCTCATCATCGGTACGTTTAAATGTTCTTGCGATAATCTCACGATAATCGTCTTCGTGAAAAATTAGATCTACTCTTTTTAGGGTTTTATCTGCCATTTCGTTCTCTCCTATTATTTATTAATAAGTACCTTTTTTTGAATAACTGTCAATAATCTCAATCACCTTATCTTCGTCTAACTCTACATAAACTTCATCGTTGATAAGAATTGCAGGTGCCTTGTGACACCAGCCAAGACAGTTGGTTTGTAATAATGTGAACTTTTTATCTTTTGTCGTCTCCCCTATTTTCACCTTTAGGGTGTCTTCGATGGCTTTGAGAATTTGATTTTTTCCCTTCATCGCACAAGTCAACGATTTACAAACTCGAATAACAAACTCGCCACGAGGTTCTGTATCTAAAAAAGAATAAAACGTAGCAGTCCCATATACTTGAGCTGCTGACAAATTCAGCTCTCTTGCAATAATCTTAATAGAGTCTTCACTAAGTGTTCGCTCTTGTTCAATGACCCCTTGCATAATTGGCATCAAACTTACTCGCTCCCTGCCATAGATATTCACAAGTCGTTTAATTAAGTTTTCTACTTCTACCATAAGTAAACATTTTTTAAGTTAATATTAATTGAATTAAAATAGTATAATATATAAAGTCTATAAGCTCTATCTAATCAACGATTACGGATACAAATATAAAAAAATATTATTTTAATAATAATTCTTGTTCCATTTTTTTTTACAAATATTGCAATTTAGATTTATTCTTAAATAAATGCTAATTTATTTAAGAATATGACACTTTCCAAATTTTTACTTACAAAATAAAGACTTTTAGAATTTAACACATTATTTAAAACATACTGCTTTTCAGTCTTAGAAAACTCAATAACTCAAATAATGTTACCTATTTGTTATTTGATGATTTATGTTATTTTTAATAAACAAGAGCAAATCTAATGAACAATCAGCTAAGATTTAACCAAATTGATGACAAAAAAATAAATGCAAAAAAAATAAATTTATTCTCTTCGGTAGGGTGAAATAAAGTATAAAATTGAAATTATTGAAATAATTCAATCAATTCGGTGTCTGTAAATGTAGACAACGGATTCGAATTTTGAATAAATTCGTCGGCAAGCATCCTTTTTCGATTTTGCAACACCAATATTTTCTCTTCGATGGAATCTTTGGTGATAAAACGGTAAGCAAACACCTTTTTATCTTGTCCAATACGATGCGCACGCGCAATAGCCTGACTTTCAGCCGCTGGATTCCACCATGGATCGACCAATAATATATAATCAGCAGCAGTGAGATTCAACCCCACTCCTCCCGCTTTCAGTGTCATCATAAGAACCTGACAATCTGATTCTTTTTGAAATCTCGAAATAATGCCTTGTCGCTCTTCGCTAGGAGTCATTCCCGTAAACATCAACAACTTATGATTATCAAACTCGGAAAACTCTTTTATCAAATTCAAATGGCGAACAAATTGACTGAAAATCAATACCTTATGACCCTCTTGCAAAATCTGAGTAATCATATCACGTAACTCAGAATGTTTTCCCGATTCAAACTCATACGTTTTATCTAGCAACTTTGGATGAATTGAAGCCAATCGTAATTGCATTAAACCTCTAAGAATCAAAATATTGAGTTTACTCCGATCGTTACTTGTCATTGATTGCAAAATTGAATTCCGAACCGAAGACTTAATCGATTCGTAAAAAGAGTGTTGCTCTTCGGGCATATCTGTATAATGAATCACTTCGGTAAGCGATGGCAATTCTGGAGCGACTTCATCTTTGGTTCTTCGCATAAAAAATGGAGCCAATACACCTTTGAGTTTTAATCTTACAAGCTCATTGTTCTGCTTTTCGATGGGGAAAACATACATTTTTTTAAACTGCTTTAATCCACCCAATAAACCGGGGTTGAGAAAATTCACTTGAGCCCACAAATCCACCAATGAGTTCTCAATCGGTGTTCCTGTTAACGCCAATCGATATTGACACTGAAGTGTTCGCACCGCTCGGTAAGCCTTAGAAAGTGGGTTTCGAATGTTCTGACTTTCATCGAGAACAACATAGGTAAAGTTATACTTTTTGAACATATCGATGTCATTTCTCACCATTCCATAAGTAGTAAGCACAATATCATAAAGGTGAAAAACTGATGCGGACTGACTTCTATACAATCCAGTATGGGTGTAAATCAAAAGCGAGGGTGCAAATTTCTGCAACTCTTGCTGCCAATTAAAAATCAACGAAAGTGGGACAACTATGAGTGATGCTTGCACAAATTTCCCTGGCTCGTTGGACGCTCTATTCGAAAAATCCAACTGATGATTTGCCTGCACCATTTCGGGATTTGAAAAAGTATTTACATTCCCTTTGTTATGAGATTCTAGCAAAACAGCAATGGTTTGAATGGTTTTACCAAGTCCCATATCATCCGCCAAACAACCGCTAAAATTATGCGTTTCTAACTTCTTCAACCATTTAAAACCCTCATATTGATAGGGTCTAAGTGTAGTTTTTAAATTTGATGGAACTTGAATTTCAGCGACTACAGCATCTTTGTCCAAAAGCAAGTTCTTATAACCCTCTCCATAAGCCCCATCTATAGAATTTAGCAAACTAACGTGATATTTCTTAATCTTAAATTTCTCGCTATCTGCACTTCCCAACTTCACCAAATCATCATATTTAGCAAACCACTCTTCGGGAATTATGGCAATGGTCCCATCGGGCAATTCATACTCTTTTACTTTATTTAAAATATGGTGGCGCAACTTTACAAAAGGAATTGTAAAATCGCCAAATACTACATCAATGGACACATCAAACCAATCATTATTCTCAGTGATAACAGTTTTTGAATCAATCTGCCCGAAAAAATACTTCACCTTTCTTTGACTTTGTTGAAACTGAAACCCCATCTCAATCAGCTTATTATAATTCAAACAGATAGTACTGACCAACAAATTAGTGGTATCCAAATTGGGCTGCTCGATAGGCGAAGGATAGAAAAAATGCACATTCTCAAACGATTTTAGTCCCAACAAATACAACTGATCCACCACAGAATATTCATAGGTATAATCACGCTTAATTTTACTCAACACATACGTATCGTTTTCCAATTGACACTCTGTAATTCCATGCTGAGATTTCGACATCAGAATCACATTTCCTTTGTAATCAAAAGAGAGCGCTAAAACAGGTCGAGAATTTATGCCTAAATCGAGATTTAAAACGGCAATAGGTTTTACCTCTTCCACTATTTGAGTGATTCCCTCGGTCTCTATCTCAAATTTTCTAAATATTTTTTGAATAAAATTATGGACATAAATATCCACTGAACTATTTGGAATTTCCACCACCTCTTTTTGGACAAATGGAAGTAACTTAAATGAATCAATCTCATCATCAAAGTGAAGCAATGTATTGTTTACAATAATCCAACAAGGTTTGTGGGTGATAAATACGATATTCTTGTTGGTTAATTTCACCAATTCATCATGAAGTTTAATCATCATCCGGTAAGAAATCCCTTCGGAATGTCGTTTAAAATTGAAGAATACTTCAGCATCACTCCGTTGGACAATTAGAGGAATTTCACAAATATCATCTTTTGATTTACTAATAGTATGCAGCGGAATCTGATACAAAGCCATCACCGATAGCGCTTTACCCAAATATCCTTCGATGTTTGGGCGGAGCAGTGTTTTAAATTTCTTTTCATCGATGCTTTTAAAAAAGTCGACTACCTTCATGTTTTTCGTAGAAAATTTTCGAGCAACCACCTCTTCTTCGCAATTAAATATCAACTTTAAAAGCTCTTTTTCGGTCTCGCTAACAGCTACATCATAACCGGAAATAGTCTTATAGTTGACCCGTTGAGGATTTAAGTTGAATTTTCCCAATGAATTAAATTCAGCTAAAAAAGCCTCAATGGTGTTCCCGATAACAGGCGAATTAGAAATAACAAAAACTAATTTCACTTTATTCCTCCATTAGATTCTTTGTTAGAGGGGATATCCAGTATCTCAAATTCTGAATTATTACTAATATATTCTGGCACCATTAATTTCATCATTTTCACCAATTCCACTTTGTCTTGATTTATTAATGATATGATTTTTTCAATATCTGGCTTCACTTCTTCTATCTCGTAAAATCTAACTTTAGCAATCATTATCTTCTCATGTGAAGTCGGGATGGTATTTTCTTTGGAAGCCAACAACTCTTCGTAAAGTTTTTCTCCAGGCCTTAAACCCGTAAACTGAATTTGAATATCTTTCCCCAAAGTCAGTCCCGAAAGTTCGATCATTTTCTTAGCCAAATCAATAATTTTCACCGATTCGCCCATGTCAAAGATAAAAATCTCACCACCATTCCCCATGGCTCCGGCAATAAGGACCAACTGACAAGCTTCGGGAATTGTCATAAAAAAACGAGTAATATCAGGATGTGTGATGGTGATCGGTCCCCCTTTATCTATTTGATCGCGAAAAACAGGAATCACAGAACCGTTGGAACCTAAAACATTTCCAAACCGAGTGGTGATAAACATGGTTTTATTTAGCTGATTTAATGATTGAATATAAATCTCAGCAATTCGTTTGGTTGCGCCCATAATATTGGTTGGATTTACCGCTTTGTCGGTAGAGACCATCACAAACTTTTTCACTTCATATTTAAGCGACAAATCCGCTAACACCTTCGTTCCATAAACATTGTTATTCACGGCCGAAGCAGGATTTTTCTCCATCATAGGCACATGTTTGTAAGCGGCTGCGTGATAAACAACATCGGGTTTGTATTTTGCAAACAGCAATTCCATTTGAGATTGATTGGAAACATCTACAATATGAAAGTCAAAATCACGATCTAAATACATCCCTTTCATCTCCAACTCCATGTAAAAAAGAGGAGTTTCGGCAATGTCCACCAAGATGATTTTTCTACAATTATATCTAGCAATCTGTCTCACAATTTCGCTACCAATAGAGCCAGCAGCACCAGTAATCATGATCGTTTTTCCCACCAAATCGGCGATTATTAATTGCTCATCTAATTTTATCTCGTCGCGCTGAAGCAGCTCTTCAATTTTGATTTTTTTAATCTGTTTAAAACTCAGTTCTCCATTAATCCATCTACTTACAGGCGGAACAATCAGCACTTTAGCATTGTGAGACAAACATTGTTCAGTAATCTGTTTTTTCACATCTTGATGAATATCTTGGATGGCAATAATTACGTGAGCAATCACATTGTCCGTAAGAAGTTCAACTAGTTTTTTGGAATTATAAATGGTTACATCCTCCATTTTTTTCCCAACTTTACTTGTGTCATCATCCACAAAAGCAAGCACCTTGTATTTCAACCCAGCATCTCTATCAATGGCTCTTTTGGTACTCAATCCGGCTACACCAGCTCCGTAAATAATCACATTTTGCTTATCACGAGAAGGATTTACAAATTCCAAATAAGCAACTTTAATCCCCATTCGATAGATCCAAATAACAAAAGTGGTGATTCCAAATTCAATAATTACAATAGAAAATGGGATAAAAAAAGTTTCATTAACAAAGTTGAAAGTCACCCAATTTAACACAATAAAAGAAAGCGAAACAATGGCATTGGCCATAAAAATTCGGAAAATATCACGAGTAGCCGTATACCTGATGATGCTTTTATGCGTTTTAGCAATCAGAAACGAGAGCAATCTAGCGGCGATTACCACGGGCAAAATCAAAGGAATGGTCGAAATTTGATCGGGTGGAATTTGAAAATTAAATCGAAGCAAGTATGCCATAAACAGGGACACTACAACCACCGAAATATCTATTCCAAGGATTACAATACCGGGTAAATTATTATCTTTTATATACTCTTTCATCATTATTTAAGTGTAAAACATTCAAATAAATTAATATTCATGTTGTTTAGCTGTCAGATGCAAAGTTATAAAATCCTTAGCAATTCTAAAAGAATATTATCAAGTATATTCCAAAATGTATTTTCAATAACAAATTCCCACATTATTTAACACACTATAAAGAGGCGAAAATCATTATTTTTTTTAACTTTGCACTGCAAGAGCAATAAGTTAGTCTTTTCGATAATTAATTAGATACAAATCAACTATTTACCGAAACAAAAACAGGAAATATCAAATAATTACTGACATTGCTAAGTATTATTTACGAAAAATTACTTTTTTTTTGAAATACTAAAAAATAAATTATACAATGAAAACAACAGCATTTACAAAAATTCACGAATCATTAGGGGCAAAGATGGTTCCATTTGCAGGATTTTACATGCCCGTTCAATACGAAGGTTTAGGAATAGAACACGAAACAGTAAGAACAAAACTGGGCGTGTTTGATGTTTCTCACATGGGTGAGATTTCTGTAAAAGGACCTAAAGCGCTTGAGTTTGTCAACCACATCACATCCAACGACGCTGCTTTATTATTCGATGGAAAAATTCAATACTCTTGTCTCCCTAATGGAAAAGGCGGAATTGTAGATGATTTATTGGTATACAGAATATCTGAAGAGTTTTATTTCTTAGTAATTAACGCAGCTAATATTGACAAAGATTGGGCTTGGATTCAAGAACAAAACAAAAAAATTGGAGCAGAGATTGCTAACGTTTCCGACGACTTCTCTCAATTAGCAATTCAAGGCCCATTGGCACTGAAAGCAATGCAAAAATTAACCGATACTTCCGTTGAAGACATGGAGTACTACACGCATAAGACCTTAACTTTTGCTGGAATTCCAAACATTCTTTTTTCCATTACTGGCTACACCGGTTCGGGGGGTTGCGAAATCTATTTCCCAAACAATGTTGCAGATAAAATATGGGCAGCCGTATTTGAAGCAGGTGCTGAATTTGGAATTAAACCCATTGGTTTAGGCGCTAGAGACACTTTACGATTAGAAATGGGATTTTGCTTATATGGCAACGACATCGACGACACCACTTCTCCTATCGAAGCTGGATTGGGTTGGATTACAAAATTCACCGATACAAAAAATCATATCGACAAAGAGATTCATTTAAGCCAAAAACAAAACGGGGTGACTCGCAAACTTGTTGGATTTGAAATGGTAGACAAGGGAATTCCTCGTCACGAGTACGAAATCTGCGATGCTAGCGGTGGACACATTGGAGTGGTTACTTCTGGAACTCAAGGTCCATCGGTAAACAAAGCCATTGGAATGGGATATGTAACACCTGCATACACAAAATCTGGTTCAGAAATATTTATCAACATCAGAGGCAAACTCATTAAAGCAGTTGTTGTAAAACTACCTTTTTACAAAGCATAACCTAATAATAATTGAGAGCATTCTCTGTTGATTTAAACATAATGCTCTCAATTATTATTCTCTGCCACAATCATTAATCACAATAAAAAACGAATATGCCAACAATCGAAGTATGTTTTACCCCTGAGTTATACATACACAAACACACTCAAGGAAAACATATAACACTTATCATTGATGTTATGAGAGCATCTACATCTATTTGTGCTGCACTTTACAACAATGTAAAAGCGATTATTCCAGTTTGCGAACTAGAAGAACTAAAAAGACTTAAGCAAGTAGGATATCTAATTGCCTCCGAGCGAGAAGGATTAAAATTGGATTTTGCAGACATGGGCAACTCTCCTTCTCAGTTCCTTGATCCTAACCTAAAAGGTTCTACCATCGCATACAGCACTACCAATGGCACTAGAGCAATTAGTTTGATAAATGAACAAGATGAAACAACGATTTACATTGCCGCGTTGACAAATCTTGATTTATTATGTGATTTTATTCACCAAAGCAACGAAAATGTGGTGATTGTCTGTTCGGGATGGAAACACGAATTCAGTCTTGAAGATGCCGTAGTTGCAGGCGCTTATTGCGAAAACCTAATCCAACTTGGCAATTACGAAACCTCTTGCGACGCATCTACTGCAAGCATCGATCTTTGGAAACTTGCAAAAACAGATCTGCCTCAATACATCGAAAAATGCAAGCATAAACATAGGCTAACACAATTAGGACTTGAAGAAAGCATTCCTTTTTGTTTAGACCTGAACAGTTCTCCTGTGATTCCTATTGTAAAAAATGGAATGATCACAAGACTAGACTACAAATAGTCAAATTAATATTTTGACATCTTTGTTTACAGATAAAAAGCATTAATAATAACCAAAAAGAGACGAATGCATTTGATTAAGAAAATCGTTTTTCTGAGTTTACTCATACTTCTTTCCCTATCCTCTTTCGGACAGAGAAACCGTATACACGAAGATTGGTGCATTGGCGCTCATATTGGAACCACTTCTCTTTGGGGTGATATCACCGATAACGAAAACCACTTCCTTCCAGGTGGTCCTTTCCAAAAAGGATTTTACGAAGATCGGAAAATGATGTGGGGTGCTTCCATTGGAAAGAACTTGTCTCCAGTTTACAATCTTAAGGCTCAGCTACTTTTTGGATCTGTTACCGGACAAACAACTGTTGAAAAAATGTTCATGAACTCCACTATTCAAGATTATAGCCTTATTCTCTCTGCCGATTTTATTGATCTTTTCAAATGGGCGTCAAAATCCAATTGGGATTTCTATGGATTTGTTGGAATTGGGTTTACGCGCTTTCGCTCTCAATTAAACAGTTCCATTATTAACGATTCAGTCCATCAGCCCGTTTTAAACTATTCGCCAAACGATTCGACTAAATATTTCAATAAAAAATACGGCTCTACCATTTCAATTCCATTTGGACTTGGAATCAATTACAAGATTGGCAATAAATTAGTAATCAATGCAGAGTCATCCATCAGGTACCTCAATACAGATTGGCTCGATGCAGCAGTTTCCTCAAAAAGGAGATTTGAAGGTTTTGGGTTTCTATCAATCGGTGTAACTTATCGTTTTGATTTACCCAGAGGCGGAAGTGTTTGGTCTAGAAAAAGCAATCACAGTTTTGATGCTCAAAAAGACAACACCAGTTCATCATACAGAAACAAGCGAAGAAATGGCAACATTTCTTCAGATCCATTCAAAAATAGAGGAAACGGAAAAAGTTCGATGAAAAATGGTAGCTTAAAAAAGAAGAAGAGAAAAACTTTCAAGACTCCAACCAAATAGAGTTTTACTTCTGAGAAACAAACACTGGTTTTTCTGGTTTTGACAACGATTTTTCGTAATAATACTCTTGGTCAAATCCCATTAAATCTGTTGGATCTGTTATTTGATGCTCCATGATAAACCGAGTCATCATTCCACGAGCCTTTTTAGCCCAAAAACTGACCATTTTATACTCACCATTGCGGTAATTCAAAAAAGAAGGAGTAATTACTTCTGCTCCCAATGTTTTAAAATCAATTGCTTTGGAGTATTCCACAGAGGCTAAATTGACGACCACATTCGATTTAATAATATCCAGCTGACTGCGCAGTGACTGCGTGATTACATCGCTCCAAAAGTGATAAAGATTCTGAGAATTGCCCACTTTAAATTTAAGTCCCATCTCCATTCGGTGTGGTTGAATTAAATCTAAAGGACGCAAAACGCCGTAAAGTCCATCAATAATACGCAAATGATGGTGGGTATATTCTACCACATCTTCGTTCATCGAAATGGCGTCCATCCCTTGATATGCATCACCATTAAATGCGAACAATGCATGTTTCAAAACGGCCTTTTCCAATTTTGCCGTATGGTTTTGAAAATAGTCAAAAACTTTAATTGACAAGGAAGTGCTAATTCCCATTATTTTTGAAATATCATTCACATTCCACTGCTTAGCTTGGCGAATTATATAAAGCGATTGTTGAGTAAACTCAGGAGTTGTATGTGAAAATTGATTTTCGAATGGCGAAAAATCAATTGTTTTTGAAGGAGA
>JBBRGJ010000004.1:0-50126 GCA_038240835.1 Bacteroidales bacterium
AGGAAAAGCAGTTTTTGTATGGCTATCGTTAGACAAATACAAAACTTGGATGGAAGGAAAAATCCGTTGGAGTCGGATGTTTAGAGGAGTGAAGTAGGGAGTGATGAGTGATGAGTGATGAATTATGAGTGATGAGTGAGAAAAAGTGAAAAGTGAAAAGAAGAAGAAAGAATACAGAATACAGAAGTAAGAAGTCTTAGTGAATCTTAGTGGACTTAGTGCCTTAGTGGTGAAAAGTGAAAAGTGAAAAGAAGAAAAAAGAATACAGAAGTAAGAATGTGAAAAGATTTTCCGTGAAAAGTGAAATGAAGAAGAAGAAAGAATAAAGAAATCTTAGTGCCTTAGTCTACCTAGCAAGCTGGTAGATAGATGTCTTAGTGGTGAAACGTGAAAAGAAGTGATGATTTAAAGCTCAACTAAAGAAGCCAACGGCCAAAAGCCAATAGCCAACAGCCAGAAGCCAAAGACCAACAGGGAATTAAAATTTAAATACAAAGTGAAATAATAAATTAATTAAGAACAAATAAAAAGCGAATAAAATGAAAAGAACAATCAAACTATTCTTAGTAGTTGCGTTGATGGCGACATCGGTAACTCTTGTAAATGCACAAAAAGCAAAAAAACCTTTTTCAGGCACTATTACTTTTGCCTTGAGCTATGATGGTGTAGAGCCAGCACAACTTGCTCAAATGCCAACATCTACCGTTATGAAAATTAGCGAGAACAAACAAAAAACAACCGTTGACTTGGGTCAATATGCATATGTTAGCGTTACAGATGGTGACAAAGAATCCTCAATTTTCTGGATTGATGTAATGGGCCAAAAATTAGGTTACAATTTAGACAAAGCAACGCTTGACAAAGCGAAAGCTGAAGACACATCACCAAAACCTGTAATTACAAAATCAGAAGAGACCAAAGAAATTGCTGGTGAAAAATGCAATAAAATAACCATTGTCAGCACCGACGAAGAGACTGGTGATGTTACCACATCAACAATTTGGTATTCTGAAGAACTTGGATTCAACGAAAAATTGAATTTTATGAGCAGCGATCATGGAATTACTGGAATTATTCTTGGAACTGAAACTTCGGATGGCAAAATGACAAACAAATCATATGCAACCCTTATCAAAAAAGAAAAAATTAAAAGCACTGAGTTTTTAATTCCTGCAGATGCAGAGATGTCTAAATCAGCATTAGAGTTTAGCGAAAAAATGAAATCTAAATTTGGCGGTGGCGGAGGAGACGACGAATAGTCACACCCATAATACATACAAAAAAGGAGCTGTTGCATAAACGGCTCCTTTTTTTTTTGCAAGAATTAATACCGCAATTCAAGATTATTTCACATTTCTGAAATTAAAGTTATTGACAAATGGAAACAATTTGTTTATAGAGTCTCTACAAAAGAATAAAGCCTGCTCCAAAATTTTCAGCTTATTGAGAATGAATAAAGTCGCATTTTAAGGTATTATACTAAATCTCGACTGTCAATATTTTACCTTTTTTGTCGATCTAAAAAAACCTGTATTCTAAACTTTTTTCAGGGTCCGAAAAGGTTTAGGTGACAAAAATTGATATTTTATTTTTGTCACCGTTAATCAATTTAAGATTCCATAAGTGACAGTATATCAACATATAAACTTTAGATAATTAAAGAATAAGCCACAATAATTTATTAATAACAAAAATTTAACTTAAAAGCATGAGAATAAAATAAAATAAAAACATTAAATTTGTAACATCATAAAACTCAAAACCATACCTATGTTATTAAAAAAACGGTATTTTCAAACATTTTTGATTGCTCAACTACTTTCATTAGGAGTTTATGCGCAAAATCCAATTAACGTAATAGACACAACACAAATGGAAAGATATCAGAAGTCGGATCTCGACACTGTATATCGTAGTTTTAAGAACACAACTATAAAGATTCTACCCCCAAAATATTTTCTAGAATTTAGCAATGAACAAGTTTCTGGGTTTATGAACACGGGGACAGCTGCGAGCATCGTTGGTTTTGAGAACAATGATTTAGCGTATGCTGGATATTATGAAAAAATTGCCAAAGAGACCTTTAGCAAGGTAGATTCGGCAAAATTCATAGGAGAAGAAAAGATGAAAACACTGAGAGGGGATCCGGCGCAGTTTTTCTTTTACTCATTTACAGTAAACAAAGTAGATGTTATAAGAATAATGTTTATGACGGGTGATGATAAACAGATGATATTGCTACAAGCAAATTATCCTTTGGCATTTGATGCTCTTCTCAGGCCCGCAATAATTCAAAGTTTTTTAACCGTCGAATATAATTAATCCATTATGAGGAAAATAATTGGACTATTTTTATTGGTTATAATATCATTGTACGGCATAAGCCAGACTACAAATGAGGTTTATAACACCCCCTATCGAACTACTGGACAAAGTTTATGGAAAGAGGGAACAACTGGTGTTTTTCAGATAGATCAGGTATTTTTTGATCAGAATTGGAATAGTTCAACAAATATTGGGAATATTTACAATATTGCGGGGATGAATTTTGGAGCAAAATTAAATGCTAGCACCTGGGGATCAATGGGTGCGGGTTTTCAAATTAATTTTGGAACCGAAAAACTGAACATCGATTATAATGCCGATATGACCATCAACAAACCATCAAATCAGAGTTTTGATCCTGGCGATGAAATTATTCTAAAAACATCATTTGCTCCTCGAGTCGTTAATGACACAAGTATTAACACCGATGAATATGATGCCAACTTAAGATTATGGCTTAAGTTTGGAATGGGAATTTATATGCATACAAAGCTGTGTGTTTTTGGTTGCACAGAATTTGACATTATAAATTTGAACATGCCAGTGGACACTTTTGATATTATTAAAGCTGGAAATCTAACCGGTGTTAGTATCCTTAATGGTTTAATAGAATGGCCTGTGGGCGAGGCTTTCCCGTTTTCTTATACAGATCCAGAAGATATTATCACAGTGGATATAACCTTGCCTAGCAATGCGGGAGCCAACAATTACCTGCTAAATAAAAATTTACATTCAGTAGTAAATCCCACCAGTCCTTATTTTAACACCTATTTTTCGATACCCAAATTTATAGGAGCTCTCAGAATTCCTTATGTATCCGCATTCTTCGGGAATCTAAGTAATAGCTACAATGCTGGCCCGTTTTATTTAAATTACACATTAATGGAAGCTGGATTTAATCTTGGATTATTTCACAAACAGCATCTAACATTAACTCCAACAATGAAGGGCAAATTAGATTTACCGACTAAACTCGATTATACAGTATATAATGCCTCAACAGGAACGGTATATTCACAAGGTTCAGATTCGGTGATAAATTACACCGTAGGAAACAATATTAAACTCAAATACCCTTGTGATTATGATTTTATCAACATCACACCTTCATTCAACATGGAAAACACTTTTAACAATCATACTTACGACAGTATAGCGCTTGATTTTGTTTTCGAAATGCTTACATTTAATATGGGAATGACTGCAGTTACTGTAATTCCACGAATATGTTTTCCAATTTACTATCCATGTCCATCATGGTCGCATCCATTCAGGTGGTGTAGCTATACATTGTGTACTCCTGCTTTGGTTTTTGGAGGATTTAACACAGGATTTGGTCCTTTGATTGAATGGCAGCCCAACCTGTTTAACGTTAAATATGATTGGTGTGATAATACGTGGAGCATGCAAGGGTTTAATTCATTCAATTCTATGAACTCTTTTATACTGGAGCCTAGAAAATTCAAGGTCGATTTAAGTGTAAATAACATTCTTTGTCATGGGAACTTAACTGGGAGCGCAACAGCAACTGTAACCAATGGCAATCCTCCATATATCTACGAGTGGTCGAATGGAAATGTAGTTTCGTCTAACTCAACAACAAATACACAAACAGGATTAGGTGCTGGAACGCATTATGTTATAGTAAGAGACACTAAAGATTGTTCGATTTTTGCCTCCAGTGTAATCATCGAACCCGAATTGCCTTTATCCATAAATCATTTACAAACCGAACCGTCTTGCGACGATAGTTTTAATGGCAATATCAGCATTAATATTAACGGAGGCACAGCTGGTTATTCATATTTATGGAGTAATTCCAGTGCACTTTCATCATTAACTAATTTAGATGCAGGCGATTATACTGTAACAGTTACAGACATGAATTCTTGCACAATTTCGGAAACATACACTCTTACAAAACCCGAGGCTCTTAACACACAGGTTCAAAAACATGATATCAGCTGTAAAGGAGATAATTCAGGTTATGCAATTTTTACAACAACTGGGGGAACGCCAGAGTATTCATACAATTGGTCAAATGGAGGCACCGCCAATTATGGAACGGCGTTAGCTGCGGGAACATATACAGTTACAATAACTGATTATAACTCATGCCAAAAAATTGAAACTATCGTAATAAATGAGCCTGCAAATGTATTAAGTTTTACAAATGCAATAACAAATATTGGCTGTTATGGAGCCTCAACAGGGTTAATCAGCACAACAGTAACTGGCGGCACAGCTCCATATTCATACCAATGGCACAACGCTACTTTTAACATATTGAATCAAGCCTCCAATCAAATCACCAATATGCCTGCTGGAAATTATTCGATAATTGTTACCGACCACAATAATTGTTCTGATACATCCAATTTGGTAATCACACAACCCGATTCTCTTCATAAAGTATCTAGTGTTGTTGATGTTTTATGTAAAGGTTTTTCAACAGGAGAGATCGCTATAAATTTATCAGGTGCTACTCCTCCTTTCTCTTATAATTGGTCTAATGGTTCTATCGTTGAGGATCTTTCAGGCGTGGTTTCTGGCAACTATACGCTCACCATTACGGATGCAAATCATTGCCAATATATTTTGAATTCTTTTGTCAACGAGCCTGAAGAGATTTTATCTGTAAATTCAAATGCTACAGATGTCTTATGTAAAGGCGATCCATCCGGCGCTGTTTTAGCAATACCTTCGGGCGGCACAAGTCCTTACACCTATCTCTGGTCAAACAGCTCTAATAATCAAGGCATTAATCAAATATCTGCTGGAACCTATACTGTTACCGTAACAGATGCGAACGGATGTTTATATTATAGCGGTGCAGTAGTTTCAGAGCCCGACTTACCACTAACAATAAATGCAGTTCCAAATCCAGTTTCATGTTTTGGCTATCAGGATGGTTCTCTTGCAGTTAATCTTTCAGGAGGAACAATACCATATACTCTTATTTGGGATAACAATACTTATGTATTATCAACCAATCAGCAATCGATAGAAGGACTAAGACCGGGTGTGTTTAATCTTTTTGTGACGGATGCAAATAATTGTATTAATAATAAATCATACACAATTGGCAGTCCCGACTCTGTGATCATCGATATTTCTGCTACAATAGTTTCGTGTTTTAATGGAAATGATGGATCTATAGCGGTTAACATTGATGGAGGAACAGAGCCATACACATATCTATGGTCAAACAGTGCTACCACTCATAATTTAGAGCTAGTTGCCGCCGATTTATATCAGGTATCGATAACCGATGCAAACAATTGCGAATATCATGCATCCATTCGAGTTAACGAAATGTCCAAAAACCTTGTAGCAGGATTAATAAAGCCAACATCGTGTAAAGATCTGAACGACGGATCAATAAGTTTATCCGTAACTGGAGGAGCTGGGAGTCACCACTTTATGTGGTCAAATGGCACAACCCTTCAAAATGCAATCAATCTATCATCTGGATCCTATCAAGTATTGGTTTCTGATGACAATCATTGTGAAACGAGTTTAGATTTTCAAATTGAGCCCAACAACATAGAATGTTTAGAAATACCATCAAGTTTTTCACCCAACAATGATGGAATAAATGACAATTGGGTTATAAGGAGTCTCGACGTTTATAGAGATGCGAGTGTTCGTATTTTCAACAAATGGGGAAATCTTTTATATGAAAGACAAGGTGTTTATATTCCTTGGGAAGGGACGTTTAACAGCAAACCTCTTCCTGCCGATGTTTACTATTATATAATTGATTTAAACAACGGAGACAGACCATACACAGGTACAATAACAATTTTAAGATAATAGAAAACATGAAAGCTAGAAAATTATTTTTATTTCTTTGTATTTCGGGAATGCTATTATTTCCTGCAAAACTAATCATGGCAAGCAAAATAGAAGCACTTCCACCTTGCCTAACAATTTCCATGACTGGAACCAATGTTACTTGTTATGGACTGAGCAATGGAAGTGCAGCTTTACAGATTTATGGAGGATCGGGCAACTTCACAATTACCTGGTCAACGGGTCAAACTGGAATTCAAAACCTATCTAATTTGCCAGCAGGTTTTTACAACGTGAAAGTCGTTGACAATGTATATGGTTGTACTGCTTTTGACATCATTAACATCACCGAGCCCAATTTGCTAACCACGTCAAAGACAAGTCAGAACATTAATTGTTTTGGAGAATCTACAGGTTCTATCAACCTTACGATTGCCGGAGGAACGCAGCCTTACAATACGACATGGTCGAATTCGGCAACAGATCCATTCGTTAGCAATTTGTCTGCTGGAGTTTATACTGTAAATGTAATCGACCTCAATGGTTGTCAGGTTAGAGATACTGTAATACTAACTCAACCAGCCCAGGCTTTAGGTTCAAATTATTTACAACAAAACATTCTTTGTCACGGTGATTCTAATGGATCAATCGATCTATCTGTATGGGGAGGAACACCACCATATTCGTACAACTGGAATTCAAATACATACAATTCTCAGGATCTCAATATGATTCCCGTTGGCGTTTACAACATTCTCACGACCGACATTAAGGGATGTCAAAGCAGTCATTCAATTGGAATTACTGGACCAAACATATTGGCAATGGGTGGCACCAATATCAATAATAATTGTTTTGGAGAGACAAATGGAAGCATTCAAGTTACAGTTACTGGTGGAACTTTGCCATATTCTTATTCATGGGCAAATTCTGATTTAATGCTTAGTTACGATACACCCGAAATTTCAAATTTAGCAAATACGACCTATTCCGTTACAGTTACCGACCACAATGGCTGTTCGTTAAATTCAAGTTATCAAATTTCAAGTCCACCACAAATCACTTACACCATAAGTGGCACAGATGTAACTTCATTGGGTGGAGCCGATGGGCAGATTTACTTTTCGGTCAGCGGCGGCGTTAGTCCATACTCATATAACTGGTCTAATGGCATCACGACCGCAAATAATCTAGATGTAAGTTCTAACATTTATGATGTAACCGTTTTAGACATGAACAATTGCGTTCTTCATGCTTCAATTCAAATTAAAGAACCCTTAGAGGCACTTTCGTTCACATATACATCAAAAAACAACACCTGTCATGGTTCTACAGATGGTGAAATTTTCGCGTATGCAACTGGTGGAACACCACCCTATCGTTACCAATGGTCAACAGGCGACAGTTTGTCATACATTACGGGCTTATCATCTGGTAGTTACATATTGACTTTAAGAGATTTCAACAATGTGATTTTTTCTGACACAGTGGAGATTGCCCAACCTCAAGCGTTTATGTTTTCGCACACATTAACAGAACCAAGTTGCTATCAATTTAACAACGGAAGCATAGACCTTAGCGTATCTGGAGGAACAGCGCCGTATCGGTATTATTGGTACGATCCACAATTTGCACTTGCTGGTTTTACTCAGGATTTAAATAGTATATCTGCAGGACAATACACCGTTGAAATCATAGATACAATTGGATGTATGAGCAGTTATTCTGTAATTTTAGACCAACCTGTAGGAATAAACCTAGCAATTGCTGGAAGCAACATTCAGT
Source organism: Bacteroidales bacterium (assembly GCA_038240835.1). Lineage (GTDB taxonomy): Bacteria > Bacteroidota > Bacteroidia > Bacteroidales > WCHB1-69 > JBAXTE01. The sequence goes on from JBBRGJ010000004.1 coordinate 7,906, forward strand.
GTACTGGAGGAACTTCCGGAAGTTTAACAACTTCTGTTTCAGGTGGTATCCTTCCCTATTCATATCTTTGGTCTAGCGGACAAACAACTCCAAATATCAATTCAATTCCAGCAGGTAATTATACAGTTACTGTTTCAGATTTTAACGGATGTATTGTATCAACAAGTGCTAGTATTATGGAGCCCGATTCTATTAACATCAAATTAAAACCATACGAAACAAGTTGTATAGACCAAATAGATGGAATGGTAACTTCAACAATAACAGGAGGCAGTGGCGGATATAATTATTTGTGGAGTAGTGGAGAAACGAGCGAAGACATTTCAGATTTAAGGGCAGGCTATTATACTTTATCTGTAACCGATATTTTTGGATGTGAAACAAGCGAATCAACCACAGTGACCAGCAATAACATTGCTTGTTTAACAGTTCCCAATACATTTTCGCCTAATGGCGATGGAATTAACGACACATGGGTTATCAACAATATTGAGTTGTATCCAGATTGTTATATGCAAATTTTCAATAAGTGGGGAACGATTGTTTTTGAATCGCAACCTTATTCCGAAAGTTGGGATGGCACCTATCAGGGAAACCCTCTGCCTGCGGAAACCTACTATTATATTTTAAGTTTTGACAAAAGTTTAAAAACACTTACAGGAACAATTACAATTATTAAATAACCAGATTAAATAATTAAAAATGAAAAAATATATACTATTATTTGCTATTGTGGCATTGGGAATGAACATTTACAGTCAACAAATTCCTCTTCACAGTCAATACATGATGGATTTATCCATGGTTAATCCAGCTGTTGTTGGAAGTTATGACTTTACTCCCATTTCGCTGAATGTTCGTCAGCAATGGACAGGTTTTAAAGGAGCGCCAACGACCCAAAGTTTGAATACTCATAAATATTTTGGCAAAAACGTGGGGCTTGGAATTGCTTTTTTCAATGAACTATCCTCTCCCATTCGTCGGACAGGAGTGCAGATATCGTTTGCTTATCACCTACCACTGTCGAACGATTTCACCAAAGATTTATCATTTGCAATATCGCCAGTTTTCTTTCAGCATTATCTGAATACCGACTTGATTACAACCGATCAACCTGACGATCCAGCGGTTACGAATGGGTATAACAACCAATTTTGTCCCGATGCAAATTTTGGGATTATGTATTCACAAAAGAATAAGTTTTATGCTGGGGTTTCTGTTTTCAACCTTTTGCAAATAAGGAAGGACTTATTCCAAATTATGGACAAAATCAACAATCCAGTCGAAAGGACTTATTATTTAGTAATGGGCCACAAATTTAAAGTGAAGGATAAATTCAACATCGAACCATCGGTTTTAGCACAATATCAGCACAATGCACCTTTTCAGTTCGACATCAACCTTCGTGGTGTATATGACAACAAATTTGGTCTAGGAATTTCATACAGATATCAAGATGCATTAGTATATATGGCATTTGTTAGTGTTGGCGATTTTAGATTTGGTTATTCATACGACATGACGCTATCAGACATCAAACGTTATTCATACGGTACAAATGAGTTTCATGTGTCTTATCGGATTTTTGGGAAAAAAGCAAACGTTAGTAGCTTTGTAGGATCTCCAATGTTTTATTAATAATTGACCCGAAAAATTAATTTTAAGGATGAAGTACTTTTTAATATCTTTTTTTGTTTTTTTCAAGCTGCTATTTATAGGCGAGCAGGTGAATGCCCAGGATAATTCTATTCGGGAAATTATAAATGCTCAAAACTACCAGAAGGCGATAGATGTTATTCTCTTGAATGGAGATGTAGAGAATCTAGATAAAACCCTTTTAGAAAATCTCGGGTATTGTTATATTATGACTCGAGAATATAATAAAGCAGAAGATATTTATGCAAAACTGATCGCCACCAAAAAACCCACTGCAGAGAACTTAAAATATTATGCAGAGATACTTTTTGCAAATAAGAAATATGAAAAGGCGAAAGATAATTTCATCCGATGTAGAGAATTAAACCTTTTAGATAAGCAAATTCAACTAAAAATAGCTTCGTGCGACTCTTTAATTTCATGGAATACCCAGGATCCGCAATTTCTCATCAAACCCTTTTCTGCAACAAACAATCAATCGGATGTGATGAGTTCCGTTTCTATTTCGTCGACTCCAGTATTTTTATCTAACGGTAACAACCAAGTTATCCCCATAGACTCGCTTAAAAACGAGGTCTCTTCCCCTTACGTTCTTAACGATTTTAACGTCTCAAATATTAATTTATTCGACTCGAAAACATCTGAAAATGTTGTAGCTCGTATAAATAACTCTCGCCTTGCCGAAAAATATTGGTGCACCTCTTTCAGTTACAGTGAGGAGCGAAATGTTCACGCTTTTGCGCTTAAAGAGATTCATCGAAACATGCATGAATTTTCTTTAGGCAAATCCTTGATTATGTTTGATGGAGGTGTGAATGAACCTGTCAACAATCTGGTAGCCTTTAAATGGGAAGGAATGCCATCTGGAATAAATATATCTCAACCTGGTTTCGCAAAAAATGGGTTAAGATTATATTTTAGCAGCGATATGCCTGGTGGATTTGGTGGAATGGATTTGTATTATTCCGACTTAGGAAATAATGCATGGACCACTCCAAAGAATCTGGGCGAGAACATAAACACTGCTTTCGATGAGTTAAGTCCTGCAATTTCTGGCGACACTTTGCTTTACTATTCAAGCAACGGATTGCCTGGATATGGGAATTTTGACGTGTATTGCAGCATCATCAACAATGATTCTTTTGAAAAATCTGTGAACATGAAAGCGCCTATCAATTCCTCAGGAAACGAAATATACTTCCAACCAAATATAGGCAAAAGTGCATTGTTTAAATCAAATCGTTCATCAATGGGTAAAGAGGCTTATGATGTTTATGTAGCATATCCTAAAATCAGCGACGACCCTAAGATTGACAGTTTAATTCAGCCAGTTACCAAGCGAGTTTTTGATATTGAAAACTACAACCAGCCATTTGTTTTGTTTGAAATAAATGAAGCCATTGTAGATACTAACTATGATCAAAGTTTGGAAGCTCTTGCTGATTCATTAAAATTATTTAATGATTTACACGTCGAAGTTTTAGGTTATACAGATACTTTGGGAACTACTGATTTCAACAATCAACTTTCAGTAGCAAGAGCTAAAGCCGTAGCCGACAAATTGTTGAGTTTTGGAGCTCCCGAATCTCAAATCAGCTATAAAGGGAAGGGTGTTACAAAGAATGGGACGATTCAAGGTATTAGATATACCATCATTTTAAAGACATTAAAATCGCCAGATTACAAGGAATATTTTAGCAAAAAGATGAAAGGCAAGTACGATATCATTGTTCTACCGAATGGCAAAACTTTCTCTTATTGTATCGGAGATTTTGACAATATGCAAGAAGCTGAAAATTTCTTAAAAGAAATAAATAGTGGACACCGTTCACGTGCTCATGTTGGGGCATTCTATTTTGGCAAATGTCTTACAAAATATAACGCTTCGATAAACAGAAGAGTTGATTTAATATTAAGCAAATCTGAATAACAATAGCGATTTGTTAAGTTTTATTGTATTGATTAAATGTATGTTATGAAAAAAAATTTACTCCTTAGTTTATTTGTATATCTTTCAGTAGGTGGTTTTAGCGCCAATTTTTATTGGGTTGGAAATGGTGGCAATTGGTCCAATTTTTCTTCTCATTGGGCCACTACATCTAATGGGACTACAATGCACACACGTGTTCCATCCATCGGGGATACTGTGTATTTTGATCAATATTCTTTTAGCGCAACGGGTCCCAAACAAGCAGTTGTAGTGGACACAACCTATATTGCGTGTAATTCGATGAAGTGGATAAACACAGCAAATCAACCCGAATTCCTCTCGTCGACAACAGACACTCTTGTTATTGCAAATCAACTGATTTTAGACTCAACGTCTCACATGGTTTTTAATTTCTTTGGAAAAATATTTTTTCATCAAACAATTGCGGGTCAATCTTTGCGCTTTAATCCAGTCAACCAAGTTATCATGGCTGATATATCAATCAATGTTGGTGGTAGCACTTTAACCGTTGAGAACAATTTAATCATGTCATCAAAACGGTTAACACTATTTGATGGCGAACTGGACATGAACTCACATAATCTTAATGTTCAGCATTTTAATGCAGATTTGATAAGCTCCAATCCTATTCCCATAAACAGTCCATCTTTTAGCAATGCTGATACCGTAACTTGTTTCGGATCTTTACATTTTACCAACAATGTGAATATCAGCAGTTTCTCTGGAGTTCTTAATTTTAAAGCAAATTTTCCAGACTCCAATTACGTTAATTTTGGCACACACACATTAAATTCTGAGTTTATTTTTTCTTCGGGGAAAACGTATTTCCTTTTAAGTGATATAAACACCTCTAAATCTATAAATTTTCCAATGAGTGGGCAATTTTTCTCACAAAACAAGACCATTCATTGTAGCTCATTCAAATCGATTGATCCATTCAGCCGCTTTATGGATTTAGGAACCTCAAAAATTTACACCCAAGAATTTTTACTCGAACCATTGGGTTTAACTTTAAGTTCAGATTTGGCGAGTTTGATTTTTAATGGCTCTAGCAGTTTCAATTTTTCCACCAGTAAACAGGATTTAATGTTTAAAACGGTATCCATTTCACAGCCAAAAACGATAATTTGGAATGGCAAAATAGAAGTAGATACGCTGTTTCTTATCGCCGGAAGTAAAGTTTTGCTAAAAGAAACTTCCATGATTACCCTTCAGCATCTAAACGCAAATGGAAATTGTGGTGACTATATTGAATTGCGTGCATTTTGCAATGATACAATTTTAAATAATGGCGAATGTGTTACGATTTTGCCAGTTTTAAAATCAGCAAATCCAGTTTCTGCCAATTATGTTAAAATTTCTAACGTGAAAGCCGATGGTGTTTTCACGCTAACAAATTCTTACGACGAAGGGGGAAATGAGGGCTGGTCAGTTGTTGAACCCATTGCCGTTTCTACTTTATATTGGATTGGACATTCAGGAAATTGGAACACAATAGGAAACTGGTCGGCAAGTTCGGGCGGAGCTCAGCAAAACTGTATTCCAACCAAAGCGACACATGTTGTGTTCGATAACAACTCTTTCGTTGCCCTCGACACGTTAAAACTTAATGATTATGCATATTGTGCATCAATGACATGGAAAAACCTCATCAACAGCGTGGTGTTTACTGGAAACGGCAACTTGTTTGTAACAGATAGTATTGTCTTGGATAATCACTTAAAAGCAGATTTTTCGGGAAATATTTATTTGGAAAACGAAACTGCAAACGATACCCTTTCAATTACCACCGCAAATGTAAAGATAAACGCTCCTATTACAATTAATGGTACCGCATTATGGGACTTTGTCGATGCTGCTGAAATTGCAAATGATCTAGTGTTTAATCGTGGCAAACTTAAATTTTCAGGAAACAGTATCGTTGTTGACAATTTTATTTCTAACACAAACAACATTAGACGTCTAGATATTTTGAACACAACCGTTGAGTTAACAGGAGAAGAAACTGTCTGGAACATGAATCCTGCAAATCTTACACTTGCAGCTTCTGGATCTAACGTTTCAATTACAGGAACTTCCTCTGCGATAAAGACATTTAACGGAGCTGGACAAGTTTATAATAACATTTATTGCAACTCTGATTTTATTCAATTAAACGGAGGAAATACATTCGGAATCTTTAAAATTGCAGCAGGAAACACCATAAGTTTCGAGAGCAATAGTATTAATAAAATTGATTCTATGGTTGCTATTTCTTCGTGTAGTCAACGAATTTCGCTTATTTCTGATCTTTTTGATTCTCCAGCAAAAATCGTTAAAACTGGGTACGACACCTTGTTGGTAAGTGATTTTTTTTTAAAAAACATAGTTGCAGATACAGTGGGTTCCAAGTATTACGAAGCCAATCAAACCATAAACTCAGGGAACGTCGACGGATGGAAATTTGGCACCGCCACTTCTGGCAAAACATATACTTGGCTTGGAGCAACCAAGGAGTGGAATTCACTTTCAAATTGGGAAGTTAATAGTTTGTTGGCTACCTGTTTGCCAACAATAAATGATACCGTTGTGATAGATCCATCCATTTTCTCATTGGCAAGCACCGACACCATATTAATTGACAAAAATGCTTTCTGTCACAGCTTTATCGCCGATGGAATCGTAAGTAAGTATCTACATATTGAGTTTGCTCAAAATCTTTTTGTTGCAAAATCCCTTATGATAAGTGATTCTGTTGGACTAAATTATTTTGTCAAACCAAGCAATCCCAACGAGTGCGATTATGGAGTTGTTATTATTCCTGATTCAGCCAATTGCGATCTAAGTCTGGCAAATGCTCACTTTAATGTCAATTTATATCTCACACCGTCGCTTCTAACAGATACCGTTTTCTTAAATTCAAACCTCAATATGGATTCAACTTCGAGTATATTTGTTAAAAGTGGACTCTTTGATGTAAATAATAGAAACATCCATTGTGGTTATTTCTCGAGCGTATCAACATCCGAGAAAACTATAAACATGACTGCAGCAGCCATCAACATCAGCATGAATCTTAATTTTCAAGACACCTCTGTGTTAAATTTGAATGCCGACAGCTCTGTAATTTCGTTTTTGGGGAACAGTGAGTTTTTCTCATATTTTGAAGGAGGAGGACAGAAATATTCTGAACTTATTTTTTCGGGAACCACAAATAGTGTAGATAAAGACTTTTTGGTTTTTATCACGGGATCCAACAACTACAATATTTTGAAAGCCTTTAATGGGATAAATCTTTTTGTTGAAGCGGGAAAAATCCAAACAGTGGATTCTTCGCTAATTATCCGCGGCACCTGTCAGAACTATCTTACACTTCAATCTTCCATTCAGGGATCAACCTTCAAATTTGCATGCAATATTACAGATCCTGATACTATAATCTGTGTTAAAATCAGGGATTGCGAGGTAAATCCCACAGGCGTTGCTATTTTATGCGAAAACAATGGCAACAATACAGGATGGACGTTTAATAGTACTGCAGCGGCTACCTCATCCTTCGAATTGCCATATCCAGCATGCATATCCACCGAACTTGCCTTTAATAATACCTCTACGTCAATGTGGGGAGGTACAAATAATTTGAGTTATGAGTGGATAATTGCTCATCAAGACACGATACACCAAGATACTCTTTTGTACTCATTTGACTATCAGGGAGATTACATTGTTAACTTACGAACAACGGACACCATTACAGGATGTTTTGACATACACAGCGATACGCTGATTATAAACAATCACTCAGTGAATATCTCTTCAACTATTCCGGGTTTAACCTTTTGCCAAGGGAGTCCGATTACTTTTACAGCATCTAGTAATCTTGCAACAGAATTTGAATTTTATAAAAACAATGTCTGGGTAGATTTAGGAGATTCTACAATCAGCCAATTTACAACCAATACTTTACAAAACGGGGACTCCGTGAGTGTGGTTGCAATTTATAAAGGTTGTCGCAACACTAGTAATAGTTTAAAAATGTTGGTTATGCCATCTCCAAGTGTTAGCATGACTTGTTCGGATATTGACACCACAATTTGTGCGGAGGATTCCATCACTTTTACCGCAGTTGGTGCTAATTCTTACCAGTTTTTAGTAGATAATGTAAATATTGGTCCTTATAATTCTACCAATGTATTTACTTCTACGGCGTTAACAAATGGTCAAGTTGTTACCGTTAAAGGAAAAACATCTTTTGGATGTGAAACGCAGTCTGCCAACTCTTTCACAATGATTGTCAATCCAAATCCAACGGTATTAATTGTTTCAGAAACACTTCCACCAATAATATGTGCAGGAGATACATTATCCATAAACTCATCTGGAGCCGATTTCTATGAATTTTTTGTCGATACAACTAGTCAAGGAGTTGCAAGTGCTTTCACCAATTTCAAAAGTTCAACTCTAACGGATGGAAATATTATAACGGCAATAGGATACAACAACTATTCATGCTCATCGCGAAGCAATAATATAGACATTACCGTAAATCCAATGCCCACAACAATTCTCACATCAGACCAACCAGATTTTACAATTTGCACAGGTGAAAATATAGTTTTTACGGGATCGGGTGCGGCAGAGTATCAATTCTCTGTTGACAACGTAGTTCAGGGAGCTTATTCATCAACCGAAACATTAAACACCACATCATTAACACATAATCAAACCATTTCACTTATTGGACGAATTGGCAATTGTTATCACACGGCCAACGACAGCATAAAAATTGGTGTTTATCCCAAAATCAATCTGGTTTCTACAGGAAATATAATCTGTCCAGGTGAAAGCATCCAATTTACGGCCACCGGTGATACGGTTTATCAGTTTTTCGTGGACGGTGTTGCTGTTACGACACTGGGAACGAGTAATGTGTTTTCAAGCAATACACTTACAAATGGACAACAAGTAAGTGTTCGTGGAACAACAGGTGCCTGCCTTCCAACGGCGATAACTATTACAGCTCACGCAACTCCATCCGTTGCACTCTCCAGTTCTGATATAGATAACACAATTTGCAATGGCGATAATGTTACGTTTATAGCATCTGGAACGACTAATTATGAGTTTTTTATCGATGGAGTATCGCAAGGAGCATCTTCCATAAATTCACAATTTTCGACAAGTACATTAAGCACAGGACAGACCGTTACCGTTAAAGGATATTCTGTAAATGGATGCTCAAATATTTCAAGCAATTCATTTACAATTACAGTATTTGACAATCCTTTAGTTTCACTCGTTTCGTCGGAAACCAACACTCAAATTTGCAACAATGCTACTATTATTTTCACTGCTTCGGGAGCCGATGAGTATCAATTCTTAAAATCAGGAGTAGTACAAGGAGTCTTTTCTGCAAATCCTATTTTCAATGCTTCTAGTTTTCCCAATGGCACTACTTTTTCGGTGCAAGGAAAGCGTAACGGATGTGTTTCGCTAGCTCCAGAAACATTCACATACACCGTATTTAGTTTGCCAAATGTAAGTTTAGAACCCACCTCTGCAATTTCTGTATGCGAAGGAACCCTTATTTCTGTATTGGCTACAGGTGCGACGGAATATGAGTTTTTTGTAAATTCTATCTCCCAAGGTATTTCATCTGCAAACGATGTTTTCCAATCAGCAAGTTTGTCTGATAATGACCAGATAACGGTTGTGGGATCTCAAAACATCTGCTCAAATATCAGCAACGATGTGGTTACTGTGAACATCAATCAGATTCCGCTGGTGAATTTTACCTCAAATATACCAACCGCTGGTTTATGTTTTGGAGATACTGCTGAGTTTTCTGCAATTGGAGCAGCGAGCTTTCAATTTTACATCGATGGTTTAGAATCTGGAGGTTTAACAAACTTGGGAAGTTTGACCATTCCGAATGTAGAAAACAATCAAATAATAGAAGTAGTAGGATATAACAACTCCTGTCCTTCCGTGATCGACCATATTATTGTAACAAATGTGAACTATGTCAATTTGGAAATAGCAACAAATTTTGATCAGAATACACTGTGTAGCGGAGAACAAGTATCTGTAACTGCCACAGGAAGTGATATTTATCAGTTTTTCCTTAACGGAATAAGTCTGGGAGCACCCAGTGCGAATAATACAGCAATGATTCCCAATATCACCAACGGGCAATATGTATCCGTGGAGGCAACCGCTAGTGGAACAGGATGTAAAACTCAATCGGCTGATTATTATTTTCATGTATCCGAAATTCCTCAAATTACAACAAGTTCTGAGACTTTCTGTCAATATGATTCAGCAATATTGTATACCAATTCGAATAATACGCTGCAATGGTATTGGAACTCAGCAGCAATTGAAGGAGCAAATCTGAATGCATATACGGCATATATGGGAGGCAATTATTCTGTTTACGCCACCACTGGTTTTGATTCTGGTGTTTATTCAAGTGGAACCAATAGTTCAGGACAACTTGGGAACGGAAACAATATTCAATCATTGGCATTAAATCGCACCATATTGAGTAATCCAATAAAAATGATTACTGCTGGATCAGATTTTGAAATTGCATTAGACGAATCTGGAAATCTATTTGCATGGGGCGGAAACTCATGGGGAAATTTGGGAATTGGAACCTATTCATCTGTTTATACTCCTCTTGGAATATCTGGTATTTCAAATGTGGATGCTGTTTGCGCAGGATACAATCATGTATTGGCATTGCTAAACGATGGCACTTTGAAAAGTTGGGGAAGAAACAGTTCTGGACAATTAGGATTTGGAAATTATGCCTCGAGCAATTTCCCAATGCAAGTAACTGAAATTGATAGTGTATCGGCAATTGCAGCTGGCAAATCTCATAGTTTAGCTCTAACTACAAATGGCAACGTATATTCGTGGGGATTAAATAATTTAGGACAATTGGGTCTCGGAAATTTGAATAATGCAACCCAGCCAATGCTTATTTCTGGCCTTGATAGTGTTGTTTTTATTGCTGCAGGGGCAGATCATAATTTTGCTGTTCGTGCCGATGGAACTTTATGGGCATGGGGTAGCAATGAAAATGGACAGCTGGGAACGAATTCCATTATTTCACAAAACACACCAATAAAAGTAGCGGGCATGAAAAACATTTCAAAAGTGGCTGCTGGCATGAAACATAGTGTTGCCGTGAATCAACGAGGAGAAATTTACACTTGGGGAAACAATACCGAAGGGCAATTGGGAAGTGGAAATACTTCAAATTCACCAATTCCGACTAAAATAAATCTAAATGGGGTAAAAGAGATTGCCTGTGGACAATATAATACATTTTCAGTTCGAAACGACGGCAGTTTATGGTCGTGGGGACAGAATAATTTTGGTCAATTAGGCGATCAGTCAACTGTAAACAGAACAGAACCCGTTAGAATCAATCAATACTTTGGCGTTAAACAAGTATGCGCAGGCAGCGAGTTTATGAGTGCTATTTGGAAAAACTCACACACATGTGCTTCCTCAGCGATTAATTTAACAATGGATACCGTTCCGAATGTAATTGTTACTAAAGTTGGGATGACTTTAACTTGCACTGCGGGACAATCATATCAATGGTATTTTAATGGTACGATTATAAATAATACAAATACACAAACCATTAATATTACTTCTGAAGGCATATACACGGCAAAGGTGTTTTTCGAAAACGGCTGCTCTGGAATGTCGAATCAGTATTCATTTTATCTTAGCATAGAAGATTGGTTATCGGAAAAAAATGTTCAGGTTGTTCCAAATCCAAACCGTGGTAGTTTTGATTTAATCATTGAAATGCCAAGTTTTATACTAACAGAAATCACATCATATTCATTGATTAATGTTTTTGGAGCTATTGTGGTTAACGAAAATAATTTCAGGGCTGATATTTCTCAACATCTAAATTTCAAAGGCATTGCTCCTGGTATTTATCATCTTCAATTGAAGTCTAACCGCAAAAACATTAATATTAAAGTTTTTATCACTCAGTAAAAGAGGAAACTTGTGATTTTTTTGAAAACGTTACTGCAATTCTTATCATAATTCACAACTATAAGGAAATGTTCCTGTTTTATGTTACTTTTTTCTTGCAAAGCAAAAATTTGGCAAGGTGAGACCAATCTGATTTCACTCAAAATTGAAATTAAAAAGCATGATTTCATCCATGAATATCAAACAATTCGTTGATCCTAATTGATTGCTCATAACAAAATCAGTCATTTTTTTGCGTTAAACTTATCGTGCCCCTTACCAACCAAAAGCGAAATGTTGCAGCTGGGCTAATTGGGTTATAAACAATAGTTTGTTGATTTTAGGCGTTGATTTTACAAAATTCTATTATATTAAAAGCTATTTTTGCATATTGGTATAATATAATTATCGGAATACAACTATAATGGCACAAAAAAACACAATAAGAAATAAAGCAAAAAGCAAAGATGATGTTGATAACGATCTAAAAACCACTGGCTCAAGAAAAAAAAGAATTTCCAACGGCAAGTTCCAAAATATTATCAATTTTTTATCGGACGAAAAAGTTCACCAAGTTTTTGGTGCATTCCTAATTGCCTATTCCCTATTTTCGCTCACTTCGTGCATCTCCTACTTGTACTACTGGAAATATGACGACAATTTAATCAACAATTCCATGCGCGACATTATATTTAGCAACGACTTAGTGGTTAAGAACTGGATGTCTAAACTTGGTGCTTTAAATGCTCATATTTTCATCAAAAGATGGTTTGGGATTGCCTCATTGATATTCCCATTTTTATTCTTCATTTATGGCGTTAAATTATTGTTCAACATCCGAATCGTTCCTATCCTAAGAACTTCCAGAATCCTTATCATCACCATATTGTGGTTATCGTTTGTCTTAGGATTTAGTCTAGCAAACTCACCGTGGGCTATCTTTGGCGGAGCATTTGGCAACCAGTTGAGTTATTGGCTAGTTGGACTAATGGGAAATATTGGAACAATCATCTCAATCATTCTATTATTTATTTCAATCCTAATTATCGAATTCAACGTCTCTTTCCGTAATTTCAAATTACAACACAAAAAGCAAGAAGAGAGTACTAAAACTATTCAAGTTGACGATGAAAATGAGATGGTTGACGAAGAAAATTCTACGTCTGTCACCAATACCTTTCTGAACAATCTCTTCAGAAAAAACAGTTATACCCATGCACCCAAACCAGATACATTTTCGGAAGAAGAGATAGAAGAAGAAGCTTTGAATTTTGAAATAAAACGGGTAGAAAAAGCGCCAGAATCACAGCCAGAGACACTTTCAAAAACTGATTTTACCATTATCAACAGTCCCGAAGAACCCAAGGATACTTCCAATACTCCATTTACCATTGATCCATCTTTTGAAGAACCTATTGATAATTCAGAAGAAGAAGTAGTCGATTTAAGTTCGATTCAACTATCTACTCACAAATCTGAAATAGCTCCGAACAGTGCTGATGGCAAAGGGGCAAATATTATCCGTAACGGACTAGAAATCATCGTTCCCAAAGAAGAACTTGCTGCCGACGATGAGCAATTAGAGCACTCAACCCATTACACCATCGATACCCCATTTGATCCTCGCTTAGAGTTATCTAATTACAAATTCCCATCCATTGATTTACTCGAAGAGTACGAGCAATCTGCTGGAAGTATGGTTCGTGAAAGTGAGTTGCATACCAACAAAGATCGAATTTTAGAGACATTAAAAAATTATAACATTGGCATTGATAAAATTTCTGCCACCATCGGACCAACCGTAACATTATACGAAATTGTCCCCGCGCCTGGTGTTCGAATTTCAAGAATCAAGAACTTAGAAGATGATATCGCGTTGAGTTTGTCCGCACTCGGAATCCGTATCATCGCTCCCATTCCAGGAAGAGGAACCATTGGAATTGAAGTTCCAAATTCAAATCCCGAAATAGTCCCCATGAAAGCGGTATTGGCTTCCGAAAAGTTCGTCAACAGCAAATTTGATTTACCGATTGGGTTGGGAAAAACAATTTCTAACGAGAGTTTCATCTACGATTTAGCCAAAATGCCACATTTACTAATGGCAGGAGCTACTGGTCAAGGAAAATCAGTGGGGTTAAATGCCATTGTCTCCTCTCTTTTGTACAAAAAACATCCCGCAGAGTTAAAACTAGTGATGGTGGATCCAAAGAAAGTAGAGCTTACACTTTTTTCAAAAATTGAGCGACACTATTTGGCCAAACTTCCAGATGCTGAAGAAGCTATTATTACAGACACCAAGAAAGTAGTGCGTACTTTAAATTCGCTCTGCATCGAGATGGACACCCGATATGATTTACTCAAAGATGCACAATGCAGAAATATAAAAGAGTACAACGCTAAATTTATAGCTCGAAAATTAAACCCCAACGACGGTCACCATTTCCTCCCCTACATTGTATTGATCGTGGATGAATTTGCCGATTTGATCATGACTGCGGGAAAAGAGGTAGAGACTCCGATTGCTCGTTTGGCTCAACTAGCACGTGCCATTGGAATTCACTTAATTATTGCTACGCAACGTCCTTCGGTAAACATTATCACAGGAACTATTAAAGCAAACTTCCCAGCACGAATTGCGTTTAGGGTGACTTCCAAAATTGACTCAAGAACTATTTTAGACAGCAGTGGCGCCGAACAATTAATCGGTAGAGGAGATATGTTATTATCCACCGGAAACGATTTAATTCGATTACAATGTGCGTTGATCGATACACCAGAGGTAGAAAGGCTGACCGAATATATAGGCTCACAACGAGGTTTTTCTGATGCTTACAAGCTACCAGAAGTTCCAGATGACGATGGCGAAGAGACTTCAAAATCGTTTGATCCAAACGACCGCGATCCAATGTTTGTAGAAGCAGCCCGTTTAATTGTATCCAGTCAGCATGGCTCCACTTCGTTGATTCAGCGGAAATTAAAACTTGGCTACAACCGTGCAGGAAGAATCATCGACCAATTGGAAGGTGCAGGAATTGTTGGACCTTTTGAAGGCAGCAAAGCACGTGAGGTCAGATTTAAAGATGAATATTCGTTAGAGCAATTTTTGAGAGATAACAACATATAGTTTTTTATGATTACTTTTGGTATCATAATTGCTCTCTTCTGGCTCCTTTACAAACATTTCGACCATAAATTCTTAATATATTAAGCATGAAATCACACATTCAAACCATCAAATCTATAACGCTTCTGGTTCTCCTTTTTGCAATGACCCAAATGGTTCAAGCCCAACTTGTGGACAATTCTGGAGCTATCGTTAAAGGCGTTGCCACCAAAACAAAATCATACTCCACCATCAAAATTGGATTTACGTTCAAGATGGTGAACAAAGGGAAAACAATATTGAAAAATGGCTACGTTTGGGTAAAAGGAGATAAATTCCTTTTCGATTTCAACAAACAAGTTGTCATGTGCAATGGGACTACCCAATGGACTTATTTGGAAGAAGCAAACGAAGTAAGCATCTGTCAAGCAAATGCCGATCAGGAATCCATCAACCCAGCTTTTATTTTAAACGATTACGATAAAAAATACAAAACCAAACTAATCAAAGAGTTTAGTGATCGAGGAAAATATCTTCAAGTAGTTGATTTATATCCAATAAAAGCATCTTCACTTGCTAATATCAGAATTACGATACAGAAAAACACCCAACAGATTACCAAAATGATGGTGGTAGAAAAAGGTGGAGATACTTATGAATATTTGGTCAACTCATTTGTTGTAAATCAACCCATTAGCAATGCCGTTTTTGAGTTCAACGCTCAAAAATATCCAAAAGTGGATATAAACGATATGCGATAATTCAATCTCAGATGAAATATATTCCTGAAATCAAACGGCAGTTGAACCTTTTTTTGTCATTTCCAAGTTATTTACTTCGGAATGGTCTGATTGCGATGTCTACGATTTTGGTTGTATTATTCGTATTATCCAGTTGCAATCCAGCCCGCAGGCTTCCTGACAATACATACTTGTTGAACAAAAACAGATACAAGTTATTAGATAAAGAGGATGTAAGCATGTACGACATCCAGTACATCAGCAGGTATGTTCCAAACAAACGAATCCTTGACATTTACCGTTTTAATCTCCGGATGTATGTCCTTTTTGACACCAAAAAAGAGCACCGATTCAACAACTGGGTTAAAAAGCACATTGGCGAAGCGCCCGTAATATTAGACACGATTGAGGTAAACAATACCGTTGATCAAATCAAACTCTATCTGAACAATCATGGATATTTTAATTCTGAAGTAACCAAAGAGATTAAAATCAGACGCAAAAAAGCAAAAGTCACCTACAAAATTTTAGCCAACAAACCTTATACAATCAAAGCGATAACGTATGATATTGAAGATGATGTAATCTTGAAATTATTAAAATCCGATTCTGCAAAATCATTGATTAAAGTTGGAGATCAATATCAGAGCAAAATGCTTACGCAAGAGCGAGATCGAATGGCTGATTTTTTGAACAATAATGGATATTATCGTTTCTCAAAAGAGTTTATCAACTTTGCAATTGACACCAACTTACAATCAAATGGGTTAAACATCACCACTATTATCCAAGATCCATTCAAGCAAAAAGAGAAGAATATTGACACTAATTCATTTGCAAAACATACGCAATATTACATTAGAGACATCATCATCAACACCAATTTCAACCCTATAAATCCAACAGAAGTTTTTCCCGATACTTTGATTGACGAAGAATACAACTCCCCTTCTGGCAAAATCGCTTACATTTATAACCAAGAGCTGAATTATAGTCCACGCATCATGACGAAATACCTATCCTTTAAATCGGGAGACTTGTATAATTTGTCAAAAATCAACAGAACCTATTCCCGACTCAATGAGTTAAAGAATTTCAGTTACATAAACATCTCTTTTTTCGAAGTGGAAGATTCAACGTATCAGGATGATTCGATAAAGTATATTGATTGTAAAATTCAGCTTAAGCCGACAGAAAAACACAGTTTCTCTGCCGAATTAAAAGGGACAAATACAGGTGGCAACTTAGGTGTTGGAATTGATTTTACCACCACCACACGAAATGTATTCAGAGGTGGAGAAAATCTATCATACAAAATAGGAGCAGCTTATGAAGCACAAACCTTATTTATCGACACTAAAAACAATCTACTCTCTTTCAATACTTTTGAGTTAGATGGAAATATAAAACTAGATGTTCCCCGATTCTTTTTCCCAATCAGTGAAGCACGCCTAAGTAGCACCTCGCGTCCAAAAACTGTTTTTAACCTTGGGGGAAACTACCAGCAACGGCCGGATTACAATCGATTTATCAGCATATTAAACTTTGGATATGAATGGAATCTAAAAGCAACAAAAAGAATTCAAGTTTACTTAATCGATTTTAACGTGGTAAAAATAAATCCAACCGAGCGATTTTCAAGATCACTTAGTCAATATAACCGAATCATTAGAGAGCAATACACCGATCACTTTATAGCCGCTTTTCGTCTCAACTATATTTATGACAACCAAGCCACAAAAAAAGGACGAAATTTTATCTATGTAAGATATGGATTTGAATCGGTTGGAAACACCCTAAATCTGATTATGGATGGAATCAAAGCACCTAAAAACAGCAGTCAGCAATATACCATTGGAGGAATTCCCTATGCCAATTATATGCTGAATGACATTGATTTTAGGTATTACCATCTTTTCACCAAAAAGACCAGTTTTGCATTTAGAAGTTCATTTGGAATAGGAATTCCGTTTACCAATTCATACTCGCTTCCATTTGAAAAAAGTTTCTACTTAGGCGGTCCCAATAGCATGAGAGGTTGGAAAATGAGATCTTTAGGACCTGGAACTTACAATGGAGAGCAATCGTTAGAATCTACGGGTGATATCAAAATAGAAAGCAATGTAGAGTTTCGTTTTCCAATTTGGGACTATTTCAGAGGAGCAATATTCACAGATGTAGGAAATATTTGGCTAGTGAGACCCAACAGCACCATTCCAAATGGTGAATTTAAAATTTCTAATTTTTACAAAGAGTTTGCAGTAGATTTTGGCATCGGACTTCGCCTAGACTTTGATTTCTTTTTAATCCGATTTGATGCAGCCATTCCGATTGTAAACCCAGTATACATTTCAAATCCAGAACTAAAAAAACCAATTTCTCTCGACCAAGGGATTTTAAATTTCGGAATTGGATATCCATTCTAACATGAGCGAATACACCCAAAACATAGCCCAATTAATCACCAATCACTTCTCGTTTACCCCCACAGACGATCAGCAGAAGGCGATTGCGCTTCTGTCTAATTTCCTCGACACATTTGCTAGCGATGATCTATTTATTCTTCGCGGATATGCTGGAACGGGAAAAACAACGTTGGTGAGCACCATTGTAAACATACTACCTCAGATAAATAAAAAGTCCATTTTGCTCGCTCCTACTGGCAGGGCTGCGAAAGTATTGGCATCTTATTCCAACAAACCAGCTTCTACCATTCATCGCAAATTATACAGAATGAGCAGCGAAGGCGGTTCGTCATTCTCTGCAGTTGCGTTGCAAGAAAACAAACACACTAATACCTTATTTATTGTAGACGAAGCCTCTATGATTAGTGATACAAATCAAGGCAGTGAAGGATTTGAAACCCGAAATATTTTAGACGATTTGGTCAATTATGTCTATTCGGGTCATCAATGCAAACTTTTGTTAGTGGGCGACTCGGCTCAGCTCCCTCCTATTGGCACCATTATCAGTGCTGCCATCGACGATAAACAGATGCGAAGCAAATTTGGGTTAGATATTATCACGTATGAACTCAAAGAGGTTCTTCGCCAGCAACAAGATTCGGGAATATTAGCCAATGCCACTTATTTGAGAAGACAAATTGAACTCTCAAAAATAACGGGTAAACTTTTTAAAACCATTGGTTTTACAGACATTGCTAACATTAATGGCGAACAACTTGAAGATATTTTGAATGATACGTATGGAAAATATGAAACAGAGGACATTGTGGTAATCACCCGTTCGAACAAGCGAGCCAACGCATTCAACAAAGAAATTCGTCAGCGAATATTATTCAAAGAGCCCGAATTATCATCTGGAGATTTTATGATGGTGGTGAAAAATAACTATTTCTGGTTGCCCGAAGAGTCTACCGCTGGATTTATTGCCAACGGAGATATCATCCAAATACGCAAGGTAAAAAAAGAATTAGAAATGTATGATTTTGAATTTGCTGATACTACATTTTCACTATGCGATTACCCCTCTCACGAACCAGTAGAAGCTCGCTTGCTTTGCAGCACGATCGATTCGGAATCACCTTCGCTAACCCGTGAAGAACAAAATCAGCTCTATTTAAAAGTAAAAGAGGATTATAGCGACATTCAATCCAAAGCAAAACTTTACGCAACGATAAAAAAAGATCCATGGTATAATGCACTTCAAGTGAAATATGCGTATGCGTTAACATGTCACAAAACGCAAGGTGGTCAGTGGAAAGTGGTCTTTATAGACCAAGGACATCTCACCAAAGAGATGGTAAATATTGAGTATTTAAGATGGCTATACACCGCCATTACCAGAGCCACCGAAAAAGTGTATTTAGTAAACTTTCATGAAGAGTTTTTTATAAAAGAATAGATTTGGGGAAGTGATGAGTGCGAGTCTGAAGAAAAAAGAAGTAAGAAGTCTTAGTGTTTCTTAGTGAACTTAGTGCCTTAGTGGTGAAAAGAAGAAAGAATACAGAAGTAAGAAGGAAGAAGAAAAGAGACACTTCACTTCGCCGCGGCGAATCAGTGTGACAAAACAAATCTTAGCGAATCTTAGTGAACTTTGTCTACCTAGCAAGCTGGTAGATAAATGCCTTAGTGGTGAAACGAAGTAAGAAGAGACGCTTTAAACACTAAATGGGTTTTAAAAATACAAAACCTCAGATTTATTGAACTAAATTTTGTAATTTTGAGTTTTAAAATAAGACTATGCAATTTAAAGACATCATCGGACATTTAGACGTAAAAAAAAGGCTCATCAATAGTGTAAAAAACAATAGGATAAGTCATGCTCAGCTATTCTACGGCGCCGAGGGCACGCATAAATTAGCTTTAGCCATTGCATATTCTCAATATATTTTATGTACCCACCGAACCGATACCGACTCTTGTGGAGTTTGTCCATCTTGCCAGAAAATGAACAAATTGCAACATCCTGATGTGCATTTCCATTATCCATTTCCTGGAAAAGATTACGAAGATTGTTCCGAAAAATGGCGAGAGCTATTGACTCAAAACGACGGCCATGTCTCCTTAAACGATTGGGGAGCCATTTTAGATGCCAATAATAAGCAGTTTAAAATCTACACCGAACAGACATTAAGTATCATCCGACAAGTGGGGATGAAACCCTTCGAGTCTGAACATAAAATCATCATTATTTGGCTGATTGAGAAAACACAACCTACTGCTGTCTCCAAAATATTAAAATCGTTGGAAGAACCCAATGACAAAACCATCTTTTTGATCATTACCGAGAATTATGAAGAGGTAATTTCTACAATTATTTCCAGGACACAGTTGGTGAAAATAAATAAGTTTTCGGACAATGAAGTCCGTAACGAACTGATTGACAAGTATCACACCGATACAATTCGCGCTTCTGAAATTGCAAAAATTGCAGATGGGAACTTCAATTATGCGCTGATGCTCATGAAACAAGGGGTAGACAACGCCGAACTTTCACTTTTTATGGAGTTTACTCGATGCGCATTTGCCTTTGGCAGAACTCATAAAGAGTATCTAAAGCTCAGTGCAATTGTAGATCAAATAGCAAAATTGGGAAGAGAGAAAATTAAATCATTTCTAGAATTTTCGATGATTATGTATCAGCAAAGTTTCTATTTAAACAAAAAAATTCCAGGCATTAATAGAATCACCTCCGATGAAGAGGCATTTTTGATTAAATTCAACCAAGTAGTCACCGAAAACAACCTCGAAATGCTTTACGAAGAGACCAATACCGCAATTTTTCATATCATCAGAAATGGGAATGCTACCATTGTAATGACCGATTATGCGATGAAAATTGGGGCTGCGCTTTGTAAGAAATAGGCTGTTTCAAAATCTTGAATATACTTTTTAACACTATTATGTTATTGATAATCAGCATGCTATGATAACATATTCCTCACCTCTCTACGTTTCGTTCGGAATGACATTAAGATGGAGTTATTAGGAGAATTTAGAGGGGATTGAAAGAGGTGGCTTCGCCACCTCTTTCAATCCCCTCTAAATCTTATATAACACAGACAGTCATGTCATTCCGAACGAAGTGAGGAATCTCACTTATACATTTTCAATGACTCAAGGTTTAATTAGATGCATGGAATAAAATTTCCACCAATATCATTAACCCTTAATTCCATTCTCTGGATGAAGTCTACCAATGACAGAATTATAAAACTACTTCTGATTTTTCTACTTTTCTGGTCTTCCTGAGCCTGTCTGCCCTGAGGCATCGAAGGGAAGGATTTCAAAAGTTTATACTATGTATACTTCGATAGGCTACCAATGACAGATTGAAAAAACTATTTCTGAGTTTTCTACTTTTCGAGTCATCCTGAGCCAGCCTGCCCTGAGGCATCGAAGGGAAGGACTTCATAAGTTTATACCATGTATACTTCGACAAGCTCAGTATGACCGTTAAAAGAAAACGACTGCACTGTTTCTATTTAGCCACAAAGATCGTTAAATTTACAACTGTCATCAACCCTTTATTTCCAAAAATTTTGGATGAAATCTCAATATGACAGTGATGAAGAATACATTATTAAAAATATAGTGCTGAGATCAATCACTAATTAATTAGAAAGCTTTAATTATTTCTTGTTTCTTTTATGAGCGACTGCGCCTTCGTTTTTGATCATATTTTTCATCGATAACGAGGGAGAGCTGATAAAATCTCCGAGTCCTAAGGTTTCCCATTTTTTGTCGATGGTTGCAATTGTGTGATCGTCCATTGCGATTACGTTGGGCCACTCGCGTTTAAATCCATCACTGTCTCGTTTGGCAGTTGCATCTATCACCAACGTGATATTCTCATCGTTTTGCAACAGATAACAATCCGTTTGAGGATCAATGTTGCCGGCTAATTGCCAAAGCATCAAATCGCCATTTTCAATATCCACATCGCTGTCGAATACTACCACAAATTTAGCATCGTTGAAGTATTTACGTTCAAACATCTTTGTCACCGATGCTTTTAAATCCTTAATTTCATCTTTATTTACAGCCAAAACTAAAGAGTGATAACTCTCGAGCATTGATGCGTTGATATCAAAATCGGGAAATTCTGACTGAAAATCAGTCCAATTTACCACCGTTGCCTCTTTTGGAGAAGACTTTTTAGTAGCATCTATTCCAAGTTTTCCACTCAAAGCAAAACTTCGGCCTGCATGGTCTAAAACATCAGCAGCTCCCTTTGAGAAAAGAAGATCTGTTGATAAATCAACGTGAGACAACGCTTGCAAAATAGCAGTGGTATCGAAAGGATTCGTCTCTTTATCAACTACAACAATAATTTTATTGAACATCATTTGACCCGCTCCCCACATTGAATTCATTACCGTGAAAGCATGTCCTGGATATTTTACATCTAACTGAATAATGGCCAAGTTGTGAAATCCGCATTGAAAAGGCAAGTTCATATCAATCACATCTGGAGCAACCGTCAGCCGAATAGGCGTAAGAAAAATTCGCTCGGTGGTTTTTCCCAACCATCTATCCTCTTGTGGCGGAACTCCCACAATCGTCGCAGGATAAACCGCTTCCGTTCGATGGGTGATGCAAGTAATATGAAATTTAGGATAATAATCTGCTAAAGAGTAGTAACCCGTATGATCGCCAAACGGCCCTTCGTAAACCAATTCCTCAGCTGGATCGATGTATCCTTCTAAAATAAAATCAGCATCGGCAGCAACAAATAAATCGTTGGTTTTACATTTAATCAATCTCACTCGTTCTTGGCGCAAAAAACCAGCAAGCATATATTCATCAATGTTTTCGGGCAAAGGCGCAGAAGCACAATAGGCAAAAATTGGATCACCGCCAATGGCGACAGAAACAGGCATAACCTTTCCCATTTTTTTGTACATTTCGTAATGTTGCGCTCCATCTTTGTGCAAATGCCAATGCATAGCGGTCGTGGAAGAATCCAATACTTGCATTCGGTACATTCCCACATTCATCACCCCAGTTTCAGGGTTTTGAGTATGAACCATCGGAAGCGTAATGAACTTTCCGCCATCATACGGCCAACATTTTGGAATAGGAAGACGATTCAAATCAGGAACATTCATCATCTCTTGTTGACAAGATGCGCGACCATTGCTCCTATTTGGCAACCAAGCGGAAACATCCTTGAGCGTAGGCAACAACATCAATTTATCTTTAAAAGACATGGATGGTTTTGTCACTTTATGCATCAATTTCAGAATACGTTTGCCCATGTCATCGAGGCTTTCGGTATGCAAAATCATATTCATACGTTGCTGACTACCATACATATTCAACAACAGCGGAAACTCAGTCCCATTATTTTCAAAAAGCAACGCTTTCCCTTGTTGTTTCACAATTCGATCGTTGATTTCGGAAGCCTCTAAGTCGGGACTAACAAACTCCGAAACTCGAACCAATTGATTGTACGCTTCAAACGTATCTATTGCTGTAAGTAGATCATGAAATGCCATATTCGGATTTTTTTATAGAACACAATTATTTTATCTGTTTCTAAAATAAGAAACAACTAAAACATCTTATTAATAAAACAAGTCACCTTGGGAAAACTACTTTTGTCTTGAAACAAACTTCTCTATTAATACAATTTAGCTCGTTGTTCGATCAATCGATCGTCGGTAATATAATCATCATATTCCATCTGTTTATCAATCATGCCTTTAGGACCAATTTCTATAACACGATTACACACCGTTTGAATAAATTCGTGGTCATGAGACGACATCAATACAATTCCTTTAAACTTGATAAGTGTATTGTTAAAAGCTTGAATAGATTCCAAATCCAAGTGATTTGTAGGAGTATCTAATATCATCACGTTTGCATTTCTGATCATCATACGTGAAATCATACAGCGAACTTTTTCGCCCCCAGAAAGGACATTGGCTTTTTTGTAGATTTCCTCGCCCGAGAAGAGCATTTTGCCTAAAAATCCACGAAGATATAATTCAGTTGTATCATTCGAGAATTGACCCAACCAATCGGTAAGAGGCACTGGATCAACAAATAGAGATTCGTATTCCAAAGGAAGATATGCTTTTGTAATCGTTTGTCCCCACTCAAATCCACCATGATCAGGCTCAACATGGCCTTTTAAAATTTCAAAAAGCTGAGTCATAGCACGAGGATCTCTGGACAAGAAAATAATTTTATCATTCTTTTGAACCGAAAAATTCATGTTCGAAAAGAGCAACTTTCCATCAATGCTTTTACTCATGTTTTTCACTTCCAAAATATTATTACCTGGATCACGATCTGGTGTAAAAACAATGCCTGGATATTTACGAGTAGAAGGTTTAATCTCTTCGTAATTAAGCTTTTCAATCATTTTCTTACGACTGGTCGTTTGTTTTGATTTGGAAGCATTTGCACTAAATCGAGAGATAAACTCTTGAAGTTCTTTTTTCTTCTCTTCAGCTTTCTTATTTTGCATTTGAGCCTGTCTCAACGCAAGCTGACTTGATTCATACCAAAAAGTATAATTCCCTGGAAATTGTTGAATTTTTCCAAAATCGACATCCACAACATGAGTACATATAGAATCTAAAAAGTGCCTATCGTGGGAAACCACAAGCACTGTATTATCAAAATTTCCAAGATAATTCTCCAACCAAGTTACTGTTTCCAAATCCAAATCGTTGGTAGGCTCATCTAGTAAAAGATTATCAGGTTTGCCAAATAAAGCTTGAGCAAGCAAAACTTTCACTTTCTCTTTTCCATTTAATTCGCGCATTAATTTTTGGTGATGCTCATCTTTAATCCCCAAACCACTCAATAAAATAGCGGCAGCACTTTCGGCATTCCAACCATCCATTTCGGCAAATTGTTCCTCTAATTCAGACGCTTTTATGCCATCAGCTTCGGTAAAATCCTCTTTTGCATAAATTACATCTTTCTCATTCTTAATTTTCCAAAGTTCCGAGTGACCCATTAATACAGTGTCAATCACCAAACAATCATCAAATTCAAAGTGATTTTGTTTTAACACAGAGAGACGTTCGCCAGAGCCAAATACAACCGAACCTCTGGAGCTCTCTACATCTCCATACAACACTTTTAAAAAGGTAGACTTCCCAGCACCATTCGCACCAATAATTCCATAACAATTTCCAGGTAAAAACTTCATATTTACTTCCTGGAACAAAACTCGTTTTCCAAACTGAACACTAAGATCAGATACTGTAATCATTCTATTATTAATTTAATTTTTATATTTCCAATTATCAACCCTCTGTATTTTCACAAACACAGAAAAGCTCTTCCACATTAATATTGCAAGTGGACAGCTATATCTCTATAAATTACGCTACAACAAACCCTTCTAAGTCGAAATAGCTGGCAGATTCTATTTTCACAGAGTAAAAATCACCAATCACCAATGGTTTTTCCGAAGTAATAATCACTTCATTATCTACCTCAGGCGAATCAAATTCAGTACGTCCATAGTAAAGACCTTCATCTTCGCGATCGACCATCACCTTGTACGTATTTCCAATTTTAGATTCATTTTTCAACAGTGAAATATCTTGTTGTATCTCCATCAAGTCGCTCATACGTTGTTCCTTAACATCAGCAGGAACATCGTCGACAAGTTCGGCAGCAGAAGTATTCTCTTCTTCAGAATATTGAAAAACCCCCATTCGTTCAAACTTACAATCCCGAACAAACTCTTTCAACTCTTCAAATTGCTGCTCAGTCTCGCCGGGGTAACCCACAATTAGCGTTGTACGAATTGCAATTTCGGGCATTTCTTTTCTCAAAGCTTCAATCAGTTTATAGGTAGATTCCTTGGTATGAGCACGTTGCATCGACTCAAGGAGTGAATTATTCACATGTTGAAAAGGAATATCCATGTATTTGCAAATATTGGAATATTTTTTCATCACATCCATCACATCCATCGGGAAATTAGCAGGATACGCATAATGAAGACGAATCCATTCAATTCCTTTCACCTGAGCTAATTTTTCTAAAAGATCGGCCAAAGCTCTTTTTTTATATAGATCAATTCCATACATAGTTAAGTCTTGAGCAATAAGAATCAGCTCTTTAACTCCATTTTCCATCAAGAGTTCAACCTCGGCAACCAACGATTCCATGGTTCTGGAAATATGTTTACCTCTTATCAATGGAATTGCGCAAAAAGAGCAACTTCTATCACAACCTTCCGAGATTTTGAGATATGCAAAGTGAGGTGGAGTGCTCAGAGTACGCTCACCAATCAACGAATTTCTGTATTCGGAGGCCAATTCTTGAATAATCTTATCCATTTCGTGAACGCCATACCAACCATCAATTCCCGAAATTTCAGCAGATAGATCTTTTTTGTATCGTTCAATCAAACAGCCCATTACATAAAGTTTATCGATCTTTTTTCTCTTTTTGAGTTGCTTATAAAGCAAAATAGTATCGATGGATTCTTCTTTGGCATCGTTAATAAATCCGCAAGTATTGATAATCACAATATTGCCATTATTAAAACCATGATCCGTTTGAATATTTAAGCGATTAAGCTGACCCGCAATTACTTCCGAATCAACACTATTCTTAGAACATCCTAAGGTAACAATGTTAATGTGTGGTACTTTTGTCTTCAATTTATTCTATTTTATTTGCAAAAGTACTCAATTTTCATGATATATTAAGAAAAATGGAACAGAAAACAGCATAAATAATAAGAAATAGCCATTCGAAAAAATCATTTTTTTTTGAACTGAACTAATATTGAAATATCTTTGCAATAAAAAAAAAAAAACGAACATGGAAAATTTAACACCCGAAATAAAACAATATATTGTTGCAAGTTCAATTCTGATACTCTCCATTATTAGTGGATTAGTTTTCAAAAAAATAATTGTTCGAAGATTAAGAAAACTTACTCAGCGTACAAATTGGGAAGGTGATGATGTTATTTTAGACGGGTTTAACAGGGCTGCTATTCCTATATTTTTAGTGATTGGTATTTATATTTCTGTTCACAACTTACCGTTGAGTGAGCCCGTGATTAAAATATTAGACAAAATATCAGTCATCATTATTATGTTCACGGCTACAGTTGTTTTGGCAAGAATTGCGGCAGGTTTTATCACCAATTACACCAAACGAAATAGCGAATTAATTCCAGCCACATCGTTATTTTCGAACATCACTCGAGTCATTGTTTTTATACTTGGAGGATTAATCATTCTTCAGTTTTTGGGAGTCTCCATCACCCCTATGCTTACCGCTTTGGGAGTTGGAGGATTAGCCGTAGCACTTGCATTGCAAGATACACTTTCCAATCTATTCTCGGGGTTAAACATCATTGCTTCTAAACAGATAAAACCTGGCGACTACATTAAATTAGATAATCAAGACGAGGGTTTGGTTACCGATATTACATGGCGATACACTACTATTAGAGCCATAGCCAACAACCGAATCGTAGTGCCAAATTCCAAATTAGCATCCGCAATAATCACCAATTACAATCTTCCGATTGAAGATGTTTCTGTTGGCATTTCGGTGAGTGTAAGTTACGATTCCGACTTAGAGGAAGTAGAACGAATTGCTTTAGCAGTAGCCAACGAGATACAATCATCCACTTCAGAAGCGCTACCAACCCACGAACCAATTGTGAGATTTAAAGAATTTGGAGCCTCCGGAATTAATTTTTCCGTATTTTTAAGAGCCACCGACTTTAGCACTCAATACATAATCAAACATCTATTTATCAAACGATTACACCAAGTTTTTAACGAAAATAATATTGTATTTCCTTATCAAACCATTACGGTTATCAACCATGATCAAGAGCAAAACTAATCTTTAACTTACATTTGTCTAATCATATTTACAAAATTATGTAAACCCAAACAATTATTCATTAGTGAATCAACCACCTCTATTCTTTAATGATAAATTTATAAAATACCGCTAATTAACAATTAATTAATGCTTTTTCTTGTGAATTTTATAACATTACTGTTATCTTATTCACAGTAAAAAATAATTTAGAAATGGTCTACCTAATTTGTATTTTACTGTAATTCATAGGATTATTAACGTCAAAAAGCAATATTCTTTATATTAGATTTGTATAAGTTTATAAAACTAGGAATAATTTAGCGAACTTTTATAAATTTGCTATAAACAAACTAAAAGTAAGGAGATAAAGTGGTTCAAATTATTCTTTATGCAGTATTAGCTTTAGGGCTCATTGGAATAGCCGCCGCCATCATTCTCTATTTCGTATCACAGAAATTTAAAGTGATTGAAGATCCGAGAATAGATGAAGTAACAGATCAGTTACCTGGCGCAAATTGTGGTGGATGTGGTTATGCTGGTTGTAGAAATTTTGCGGAAGCAATTGTAAAAGCTGGCAACATGGACAATTTAAACTGTCCCGTCGGAGGAAATGCTATTTCAGCAGCCATAGCCCCTATTTTAGGGATTGAAGTCACTGAAAAAGCGCCAACCATTGCCGTGGTTAGGTGCAATGGAACGAAAGAGAATGCACCTGCGAAAGCGACTTATGATGGGGCTCAAACGTGTGCTTTTGCAAATGCACTATTTGCTGGTGAAAGCGGTTGTCCATTTGGATGTCTTGGTTGTGGTGATTGTGTTGCAGTTTGTCAGTTTGACGCTATGTATATGGATCCCATCACCGGATTGCCTGTCATCATCGAGGACAAGTGTGTTTCGTGTGGAGCATGTGTAAAAGCTTGTCCAAGAAACATTATAGAGCTCAGACCAAAAGGTAAAAACAGTCGACGTATTTATGTAAATTGCATCAACAAGGAGAAAGGTGCAATCTCTCGCAAAAATTGCAGTGTAGCTTGCATTGGTTGTGGAAAATGCGTAAAAGCATGTGCATTTGATGCGATTACATTGGTCAATAACCTAGCATATATTGATGCAGACAAGTGTAAATTGTGCAGAAAATGTGCTAGTGAATGTCCCACGGGAGCAATTGTTGAATTAAATTTCCCTCCTCGCAAGGAGAAAGAAGTTGTTTCAACGACAGAAGTAAAAGATTAAGTTTTCATCAATCAAATAAGGAGGATAAACTTGAAAACATTCAAGATTGGCGGAATTCATCCGGAAGAGAATAAGTTATCGGCCAATAAACCGATAGAGATACTTCCAATACCGCAAAAGGTTTTTATTCCAGTCACACAGCACTTAGGAGCCCCTTCTACTCTTGTGGTAGAAAAAGGCAGTCAAGTGAAAGTAGGGACATTATTGGCTAAAGCAGATGCTTTTATCTGCGCCAATGTTCACTCTTCAGTTTCTGGAACTGTTGAAAAAATAGAAGATTCAGTCGACACAAGTGGATATCGAAAAAGTACTATTGTCATTAATGTAGAGGGAGACGAATGGGAATCATCCATTGATCAATCGACAAAAATAGAACATGAAATTTCCCTGACTGACAAGGAGATTGTCGACAGAATTAAAAATTCAGGCGTTGTAGGTCTAGGTGGCGCCACTTTTCCTACGCATGTTAAATACATGGTTCCAGATGGCAAAAAAGCAAAATATCTAATTATAAATGCAGTAGAATGTGAACCATATTTAACTGCCGACCATGTTGTAATGCTCGAAAAAGCAGAAGAAACCATGATAGGCATTCAAATTATGATGAAAGCACTTTCTGCGGAGAAAGCATTAATAGGAATTGAAAGCAACAAACCAGATGCGATTATTCACATGACAAGAGTTGCTCAAAACTTTCCGAACATTGAAGTATTTGCATTAAAGGTAAAATATCCACAAGGCGCAGAGAAACAACTTATTAAAGCATTAACAGGTAGAGAAGTTCCATCTGGTAAACTACCCATTGAAGTAGGTTGTGTGGTAAACAATGTGGGAACAGCGTTGGCAACGTATGAAGCAGTTCAAAAAAACAAACCATTGATTGAAAGAGTCGTTACTGTAACAGGTAAATCGGTTAAAAACCCTTGCAACTTAATGGTTAGAATTGGTACTCCAAGCAGTATTCTTATTGAAAAAGCGGGGGGATTACCCGAAGATACCGGTAAAGTAATTTCTGGAGGTCCAATGATGGGAAAATCCTTAAATTCATTGGAAGTACCTGTAACAAAAGGAACATCTGGCATCTTGATTATGAACAAAAAAGAGGCAAAACGCTGTGAATCTAAAAACTGTATTCGATGTGGAAGATGTGTCACTGTTTGTCCGATGGGGCTAGAACCTTATATCCTTCAACAATTCATTGAGATAAAATCATTTGAAGAAGCAGAACAATATCGTATAATGGATTGCATTGAATGCGGATCGTGCCAATACACTTGTCCTTCCAACAGAGCTCTTTTAGACTATATTAGAGTAGGGAAAAGCAAAGTTGGAGCAATCATTCGTTCAAGAGCATCTCAAAAATAATTAGAAAAGTCAACGCATAAAAAAAGAATAAAATTATGAGTTTATTGACAATATCAGGTTCTCCACACGTACACTCCGGAGAATCGACAAAAAAAATAATGTACGGCGTAATACTTGCCATGATTCCGGCAATGCTCGTTTCGTTCTATTATTTTGGACTAAGTGCAATCATACTAACATTAGTATCCGTTGCTGCTTGTCTGCTTTTTGAATGGTTAATTCAAAAATACATACTTAATGGAGAGACAACAATCACTGATGGATCAGCAGTAATTACAGGGATGTTGTTAGCATTTAATGTCCCCACAAGTCTACCAATTTGGATGCTTGTCATTGGTGCATTGGTTTCCATAGGAGTTGCTAAAATGTCATTCGGTGGTTTGGGAAAAAACCCATTCAACCCAGCATTAGTAGGTCGTATTTTTCTATTAATT
This sequence comes from Bacteroidales bacterium, assembly GCA_038240835.1. Lineage (GTDB taxonomy): Bacteria > Bacteroidota > Bacteroidia > Bacteroidales > WCHB1-69 > JBAXTE01. The sequence continues at coordinate 38,670 of JBBRGJ010000004.1, forward strand.
TCGTTTCCAGTAGATATGACGAAATGGCCAATACCAAGTTTACCATTTAGCACGACTAATTTTGCTATAGATGGACTTACAGGACCAACACCTTTAGGATTTGTAAAAGAAGGATTGATGCAAGGCAAAACTATTGAGGAATTGCAATCACATCTTCCTAGTTATGTTGACATGCTTATGGGTCAAATGGGTGGATCTTTGGGAGAAGTTTCAGCAATAGCGCTGATTATTGGAGGATTATTCATGCTTATTCGCAAGATCATTACTTGGCATATTCCAGTAGCTTTTATAGGTTCAAGTTTTCTTTTTGCAGCAGTTCTACATCTAATCAATTCTGACATCTATATCGATCCTACTTTTCATCTTTTCACTGGAGGATTAATGCTTGGAGCCATCTTTATGGCCACAGACATGATCACCTCTCCGATGAGCAAAATGGGACAATTAGTTTTTGGCGTTGGTTGCGGATTGTTAACAATAATGATCCGTGTGTGGGGAGCATATCCCGAAGGAGTTTCATTTGCAATTTTACTAATGAACTCGGTAACACCATTGATAAATAAAGGCTTTAAACCTAAAAAATTTGGGGAGGTAATCAATAATGGCTAAAAAATTAGAATCAAACTTAAGAAACATGATATTATCATTGTTTCTTATATCCTCAGGAATGGCTGCATCGTTAGGTTATGTGTATACTCTGACAAAAGGACCCATTGAATTTAGTTTAATAAAAGCAGAAAACGATGCAATTAAAAAAGTAGCTCCAGAATTCGACAAAATTGACACTACAATTAAGATATTGTCTCCTGATTTTGAAGTAGGAAAAGGAAATCCTAAAGCAATTGACACCTTAGTATATTATGTGTTATCAAAAAACAATCAACCTGCGGGATATGCCATAAAAACATTCACGAAGAAAGCATTTGCGGGTGAATTTACATTAATGGTAGGACTAAAACCTGATGGGACCATCAATGAAATAGAGGTCTTATCGCAAAACGAAACACCTGGATTGGGTTCAAACATGAAAGGAGATAAATTTAAAAATCAATTTATCGGCAAGAATCCATCTGTTTGGAAAATGATTGTAAAAAAAGACGGTGGAGAAGTTGATGCTATCAGTGCTTCAACCATTACATCTCGGGCATATTGCGATGCAGTTCAACGAGGTCATAATGGATATATAACAAAATTTGGGACTAAATCTGTCGTTGCCGACACAACGAAAAAAGGAGAATAATTATGGGAAATCTTAAACATTTAACCAATGGGATTTTCAGAGAAAATCCATCCTTAGTTTTAGTACTTGGGACATGTCCAGCATTAGCTGTAACAACATCTGCGATGAATGGAATTGGAATGGGAGCAGCAACTACTTTTGTTTTAATTTGTTCAAATTTACTAATATCATTGTTGAAAAATTTCATACCAGACAAGGTCAGAATTGCAGCATTTATCGTTATTATTGCTTCATTTGTTACAATTGTTGATTTAGTAATGAAAGCATTTACTCCTGATTTATACAATTCATTGGGAGTATTTATTCCGCTGATCGTTGTAAACTGTATTATTCTTGGAAGAGCAGAAGCTTTTGCTCAAAAGAACACTCCTTTTGCCTCTATTCTTGATGGTATTGGAATGGGTTTAGGTTTCACCCTAGCCCTTTTTATCATGGCAAGTTTTAGAGAAGTTTTAGGAAATGGTTCTTTCTTCGATGTAAAACTAGTCAGTGAAAATGCCAAAACGATGTTGATATTTATTTTACCTCCGGGAGCATTCTTGACTTATGGATATTTGATAGCAACAATGAATTTATTGAAACGTAAACTTAAAATGCAATAATCATGGAATATATCAAAATAATTATTCTAGCGCTATTTGTCAACAATGTTATTTTAGCGCAATTCCTTGGAATCTGTCCCTTTTTAGGCGTTTCAAGCAAAGTAAATACTTCCCTGGGCATGGGTGCAGCTGTTATTTTTGTAATGGCACTTGCAAACCTTGTTACCTATATGATTTTCCAATACATTCTTGTTCCTTTAGAAGTTCAATTTATGAAAACAATTACATTTATATTTGTAATTGCCACATTGGTTCAAATTGTTGAAATCATCTTAAAAAAGACAGCTCCTTCTTTGTATCAAGCATTGGGTATTTATTTACCTTTGATTACAACAAATTGTGCCGTTTTAGGGATTGCTCTTTTAGCTATTTCCAAAGAATATAATCTTATCCAAAGCGTTACTTATGCTGCTGCTACTGCGGTTGGGTTTACGGTCGCAATGGTATTATTAGCAGGATTGAGAGAGCAATTAGAAACCACAGGATATCCCAAAGGAATGAAAGGATTTCCAATTACATTAATCACTGCAAGTTTGCTTGCAATGGCGTTTATGGGATTCTCTGGATTGATAAAATAATTGAATTTTTTTCTTATTTAAAAAAGCGATTCCTATGGGGTCGCTTTTTTTAATAAGAAAAATCATGTTGATTCGTCAAAAGTTACTCAAATTGGCTTCGCCTTCCTGCGGTTCGTGGCTAAAACTCTTTCAGACTCGTTTTGCGCATTTATGGGGTATATACACTATTTTGAACTATTTTTCTAAATCAATTTCCAAAATGTCTGTCCATTGAGTAGTGAAAGAAGGAGATAATAGATCGCGACGGAGTTTCCACTCCTTTTTATCGGTCCCTTGTGAAGAGATTCTAACTACATCGCGCCCCATTTTCGAATTTAGCAAATCCAACGTTGCCATCAATTTGGCTTGCTTGGTTCTATCTACTTCATCAAATAGATTTTGTTGCACTTGGTTTTCGGGGACAATTTCGGAGACAATCACACCCGCTTTTTTGTAAGAATAACCCTCTTTAAAAATTGTTTGCAATCCCAACAACGCATAATGAATTAGTTCCGACGATGAAGACGAAGCCACTGGCAATGGGACAAAAACATGTCTGGTGTATTGTTTTAAATCTGTTCTAAACGGGTTGGTATTGACAAAAACCAAAAGCATATTTGCACAAGACTTTTGTTTTCGGAGTTTTTCGCCACATCGGGCAGCATAATTAGCCACAGCTTCTGCCAACACATCGTAATCTTTGACCATTTTTCCGAACGAACGCGATGTACAAATAGTTTTTTTCGGTGGCACTAGCTGACTCATTGGAATGCAAGAGTAACCATTTAGTTCCTTGACCATGCGCAATCCTGTAACCGTAAAATTGCTTCGCACCCAAGCTTCGTTCATTTTTGAGAAATCATACGCATTTTTGACTCCAAAATTCTGAAGATGTTTTGCAATCCTCCGCCCTACTCCCCAAACGTCTTCAATAGGAAACTGTTTTAATGCATCCTCGATATCGGATGAAGTTCTCAAAATACAAACCCCGCCATACTGTTTCTGTTTTTTGGCAATATGGTTCGCAATCTTAGCCAACGTCTTTGTAGGTGCAATACCAACAGAAACAGGAATTCCAACCCACTGAAAAACTCGATTTCTTATTTCATCTCCCAATTGCGTTAAATCATGATGAACAAATCCTGTTAAATCTGCAAACGCTTCATCAATAGAATACACTTCCACTTCGTCTACCAACGACTGTATCGTTTGCATTACCCGAGTGGAAAGATCTCCATACAATGTATAATTGGAAGAGAAAACAGCCACATTCTCACGCTCAACAATATCTTTAATCTCAAACATGGGCTGACCCATTTTAATTCCCACTGTCTTTGCTTCGTTAGAACGCGCAATTACACACCCATCGTTGTTAGAAAGAACAACAACAGGCCGATTAACCATTTTTGGGTTAAATAATCGCTCACAAGAAGCATAGAAATTATTACAATCAATAAGTGCGAACATAGAGGAAGAAGTGAAAAGTGAAAAGTGAAAAGAAGAAGAAAGAAGTAAGAATACAGAATTAAGAAGTCTTAGTCTACCTAGCAGGCTGGTAGATAAATGAATCTTAGTGAACTTAGTCTACCTAGCAAGCTGGTAGATAAATGCCTTAGTGGTAAAGAAGTGAAAAGTGCACGTCGACAGGCTCAGTGACCAAAGGTGAAATGAAGAAGAAGAAGAAGAAGAAAGAAGTAAGAAGTAAGAAGTCTTTGTGTTTTTTTGATTTTATTAGTTATAGTTAAAATTGTATTTTCTTATAAACTCAGAAACCTCTTCAAAAAAATCTCCTCGCGAAGCAACCCGAGCTTTGCTCTGATACCTGTTGGCTGTTGGCTGTTGGCTGTTCACTGTTCACTGTTGGCTGTTCACTGCTAACTGTTAACTGATCACTGACTAAACTTTATGAATTACATACGTTACTACTCCCCAGACACTAAAATCCATGTCTGTTGTTATTTTAATCGGTTTAAAATCTGGGTTTTCGGGAAGCAAACTGAGTCCTGATTTTGTTTTTTTTAATCGTTTTACGGTAAATTCACTATTGATTACGCAGACAGCGATGCAAAGATCTGTCGGTGTTTTAGAGCGATCAACCACCAACATATCCCCCTCGTTAATCCCTGCATTTTGCATTGACATTCCTTTCACTTTCACATAAAAAGTGGCCGTTGGATTTTGGATCAATGCTTTATTTAAATCCAGCTTAACATCGGTATAATCATCAGCTGGAGATGGAAATCCAGCGGACACTCTTGCTTCAAAATATGGAATTTCCATTCCTTGAAGCGCATCTACCGAAAAAAACTCAAGTTCAGAAGTAATTGCAATCTTTTTTAGTTTGACCATGTATTATTTAATATTCAATGTAAAAAGTTCTACAAAGATAAAACTATTTTACGATTACCACCGTTCCAGAATATTCATGTGGATTATCGCACAGATCTTTTACAATGATTTTGTAATAATAGAGGCCAAAAGGATAATCGATGTTTGAGGTTGATTTTCCGTTCCACAACTTGTTTATATCGTTCGTATAAAACACCAAATCGCCCCAGCGAGAATAGATTTCAAACAAATAATCGAGGGAACTTACGCCTTGCAGACTTGGTCCAAAAACATCATTCAATCCATCTGCATTTGGCGAAAATGCATTGGGTATATACAGAGAAAAATCTGCAACTACATCCACAACTTTCACCAATGTATCAAAACACAAGTTGTCGCTTTGAACCACCAACATCACCGAAAAATGTCCCAATGCCTGATACTGATGAGTGGGCGAAATATCATTTGAATAATCGCCATCGCCAAAATCCCATACCGATGAAGAATAATTTGTGCTATAATTCGTAAATACGACGTTGGCGTCGTCTAAAAAAGAGGTTTGTGGAGCCATGTTAAAACTAGCCACGGGATAAGGCTGTCCATCAACAGTAGCCATTAGCGTTTGAGAACAATTGAGTGAATCGAAAACAGAAACTATATAATTTCCAGCATGGATGTTTTCGACAAAAGGCAAATCAACAGAACTAATATCAGTCCAAACGTACCTGTATGGAGACACGCCTCCTTCGGCATGCACAAAAACAGCGCCCGAGGCATAGGAACAAACCTCATTTCGAGTACTATCTAAGAAAAGTTGCAACGCTATATTTTGCAATATTTCCACAGAATCACGATCTACACATCCGTAAGAATTACTAGCAGTAACCGTGTAAAGACCGGCAGGTAAATTTTGAATAATAGAATCACTCATCCCATTAGACCAATCAAACGTATTTGGCGCAGATCCTCCAACAAGATGAACTTTAATCCAACCATTATGACCGCCAAAGCATCTGACATCTGACTTTTCAAACTCAATTTGCACACTTCCATTATCTCCCGAGGGAACCACCACAAAAGCAGAATCGCTACATCCGCGGGTATCAATTACATTTATATGATAAGTTCCTGGCGAAAGTCCTGTAGCAGTTGAAGTTGTCTGACCATTTGCCCACTGATAATTATACGGAGCCACCCCATCGATGGCGGTACAAGTAGCAGTTCCATTGGGATTACACATAGCTGGTGTTGACGATGTTTGAAAGTTTACCCCACTAATTCCAAACAAGATTGTATCAGAAGTTGCGGTATTTCCACATAAATCGTTTACGGGGCCTATGAGAATTAATTTATATTCTCCTTTTTGAAAACGTTGATTGGTCCTAATTTTAAAAAAGCGATCTTGACTGCTATTCAGTGCACAAGAGGGTCCGATTGCCGAAAGTACTGGATAGCTTCCGCCAGGTCCCTCAATTCTAAAATCGGTGGCACTAACAGAATTGCACATCACGTATTCCGAAAACTGCAATACAATGGTAGAATCGCCACACTGAGAGGTGACGTTTTGAAACGACGGGGGAACATTATCGAAAATAATCGCCGTAGAGCCATTAAAGTTTATGGAATATCCTGAAGAAGATTGCGACCAATTACAAATAAGCATCGCATAAGTAGAACCTGCAGTAACAGGAATATCTGCATTAAAAGGAGGTCCATTCGAACTTCCTGGACCATTCGAACTTCCATATCCGCCGTTAGCAGAACTAGCTCCAGTAGCACCATTTGAACCATAATAATCGCCATAAGAGTTACAGCTGATACTCAACGATGGGTTTGTATAAATATTAGCGCAACTTGCATTGGTTAGATTAAACACAGCCCAGTCGTAATCATCAGAAGTGGTATTTGGAGTAATTACAAATCGAAACAAGCCAGTAGATTGAGCGGTAAAGGTATACCAAACCGAATAATATTCATTGTCTAAACAAGAGATATTGTCATTAATTTCGGAATGATAATTTCCATCACCGATGTATGCGTGAGTTTGAGAATATTGATTCTGACAAATTGGAATCGCCCCCAAGCAGTCCTGAATAGTAGGCGTCTGAGCATAAGTATAAACTCCAGACATTACAAGGAAGAATACAATTACATCAGATAATTTCATTCGAAATACTTTTAATGAAAGAATTTCAGGAAAACGGACTTTAAAGACAATTTACTCAGTGATTACGGTCACTTCTGTTCGTCTATTTTTCTGACGACCCGAATCCGTGGAGTTGTCATCTATCGGAACAGAAGCTGCGTATCCTTTTGTTTGAATTCTCTTGGCGTTAATCCCTTTTTTTACCAAATATTGTTTGATTGCTTCGGCGCGTTTAAGCGATAAAATCTGATTCGACTTATCGTTGCCAATATTATCAGTATGTCCACCAATTTCGATGGTTAAATTTGGTTTTAAATTCATCACCTCAAAGAGATCGTTTAAAGTATTAAAAGAAACAGGTTTAATATTCGCTTTATTAAACTCATATTCAACATTTTCTAACACAATTACGCGAGCGGGTTCAAACTTAATATTTACATCCCAAGTATAATAAGCAGGTTCCGATGGAATGGTAATTTCGTTGTGTCTCTCTTTTTTTGTCAAATTAGAATACTCAACAAGGTAAGTATCTCCAATAGGGACTAAAATAGAGAACAATCCCTCTTTATTCGTAACCCCTTTATACTTCTGGCCTTTCGTTTTGGAGGTAAAAAACACTTGCTCTCCAACAATTGGTTTATTAGACTCGTTGATGACCGATGTTTTAATCAATGCCTTTTCGACGGTTGGTTTTAGCGCAATCTCTTGACCGTATGTGTTTGAGATAAAGAGTGCTCCAGCTATAAATAAAAATATTTTTTTCATACGTAATACTAATTAATGGTGATTAGTTAAATGGATAATTGTGAAATTTCAGATTTAGAGGTTTTGTTTTTTTCCTAAAGCTAAATATTCGAATGCAAATATACCAAAAAAAAATCATTTAGAATAATTGTAATAAATAATTGTATAACGAAAAACAATTGAGGATGAAATCAAATACGAAATTTGATAAAAAATATTTGGAATGATAGTATAAATTCTCTAATTTCGCAAAATAGAAATATTTAAAAAACATAATTATACAATCAAATGAAAATTTTAGTTTTAAACTGCGGCAGTTCATCCATCAAATATCAATTGATGACCATGGGCAGCGATTCTACAGTCCTTGCAAAAGGTCTAGTTGAACGCGTTGGATTAGAAATGGGAGAATTCACCCACAGACCTCAAGGACGTGACAAACATTACGTTCAAACACCAATTCCGACACACAAAGAAGGAATTAATTTAGTATTAGCAGCTCTAACTGATATTAATCATGGTGTAATTAAAAACGTGAACGAAATAGCTGCTTGTGGTCACCGTGTAGCTCATGGTGGAGAGTTTTTTCCAAAAAGCGCTTTGATTACTGAGGATATTAAGAAAAAAATTCTAGACTTATGCGAACTTGCACCACTTCACAATCCTGCTAACTTACAAGGTATCAATGTAATAGAAGAGCTATTACCAAATTTACCACAAGTTGCAGTTTTTGACACTTCTTTTCACCAAACCATGCCTTCTGAAGCATATTTATACGCAATTCCTTACGAGTACTATCAAAACAATAAAGTTCGTCGTTACGGATTCCACGGCACTAGCCATAAATTTGTAGCACCAAAAGCTGCTAATTTGGTTGGAAAAGATTGGAATGATTTAAAAATCATCTCTTGTCACTTAGGAAATGGTGCTTCTATTTGCGCTGTAAACAAAGGAAAATCAGTAGATACTTCGATGGGATTCACACCTGTAGAAGGATTAATGATGGGAACTCGTACTGGCGACCTTGATTTAGGAGCTCTTCTTTTTATCGCAGAAAAAGAGAATTTGGATTACAAAGGCATGAACAACCTTATCAATAAAAAATCAGGAGTGGCTGGTGTTTCGGGCATTAGCTCTGATATGAGAGATATTGAAAACGCTTTTTACGAAGGAAATCCACGCGCAATTGATACACTTAAAATGTACGCTTACCGAGTTAAAAAATACATTGGAGCTTACGCAGCTGCCATGAACGGTGTAGACATAATTTTGTTTACCGGCGGAATTGGCGAAAACGATTGCCATTTGAGACAAATGATTTGTGAAGATCTTTCATTCTTTGGCGTAGATTTCGACGAAAAGAAAAATGAAAACATGAGAGGAAAAGATGTAATCTTAACAAAAGATGGCTCTAAAACAAAAGTAATGGTAGTTACTACCGACGAAGAGTTTGTAATTGCTCACGATACATTTGATCTTGTTTCACCAAAATAATGGTTGAATTTTAAATTCTATTAAAAAAGCTGTCCAAAAGACAGCTTTTTTAATTATGTAATCTATGTCGCTTTAGTTTTTTTTTATCGCAAGAAAAAAACCGATAAGACATTATTTTTTCAAAAAAGCGTAATACAATTTACTTCGAAGTAATTTCTTTTTAATACAGAAAACCACTTTCTTTCAAAGATTTTTGTTTTTTAGTGTCACTTTTGTCTTGATACAAAAGTAACCAAAAAATCAAGACTTCGCCAAAAAAGCTAAAAAACAGATAATTTTGCTGAACGAGCCAAGCAATGGGATTTACGGAAGCAATTTTGGTCACAAGACGGATTTTGATGTCTGGTATCTATTTTCTTCATCGCACCCGCCTCGTCTTAACCTCAAAATTATCTGTTTTTCTTAACGCTTTTTTGACAAGGTCGGTCGAGATAGCAATGTTCATAAACGACTAATACTTTCAAAAAGCACACTAAACCCCGATTTTGCAGGAAAATAATACTTGGAAAGCCTAATTAAAATCGCAATCGTGGGTTAATCCCAACTAAATCAGATAGTTATTTACCTTGAAAATATTTGCTGATAAAGTTGGGATAAATGAGATTTGTTTTTTTTCGGCACCCACGCGCAGAGGATTGAGCCTACCTAGCATGCTGGTAAATAAAATATTTTTTAAGTTTTAGAGCTACGGATTGATGGCTTACGCATGTTTTCTTTTTTAGTGAAAACTCAGGAAGGTGGCTGAGTCATTTAGCACTGAAGGAGCTCGAAGTGTCGAAGTCACTTGAGCAAGGATGATTCTTCAGTTACAGAAAACTATTTTCTTTCGAAGATTTTTCTTTTTTAGTGTCACTTTTGTCTTGGCATTCCGCCTTGCGGGATAAACTCCAGTATTCAAAATCCCGATAGTAATCGGGACAAGACTTTGCAAAAAAAACTAAAAAAAGATGTTTTTTTCAATTGCTTGCAGATTTAAGGGAAAAACTTTTGTCTTATTTTGCTTCCATATTTTAAGGAAATAGTATAAATAAATATTTTTTACATAAATTTGCATAACCAAATTAAAAAAATGTTAAAGTGAAGTCAAAAACAATCCTTTTTATTTCCGCCATTCTTGCAATTGCTACAATCCACAACGAAACAACAGCTCAAAACTTAAGAATGGAGTATGTAGGAATTGGATATAATTTATCCTACGCCCCACTGAGGAGAGTCAATGAGTTTATCGACTTATACAACGCTGCAGAAACAAAGATAAATGGAGCTGTGATAGAAATTGGCATGAAAAATATCCATGGCCTCACCGGAATTAACTTTGTGGCAGCAGCGAGTTTAGACAAGGTAATATTTGACATAAATTGGACCCGACGCAGCAAAGAGGTGTTTGCAAACTATGAATTACCCTTTCATGACGAGCGACATATTAAATATAGTTTTAACACCCTTACCGCTGGTTTTTTAACCCCCATTTACAATCAAGAAAAATTTTCTATTTTCGCAGGTATGGGCGTTAATTTTATCGCCGGAAAATTAGGAACATACATTCTATCCGAAACTCCTTCTCAAGTTTTTAAAAAATTAAATGGATTTGGCAACTTCGGAATTGAGCCAGTGGTTCAACTATTTTATACTCCAATGGATAATTTTCCTTTAAAACTTGGAGTAAGAGCTTACTATCAAGCTAATTTATTCAAAAACGACATGAGTGGTCTGGAAACAGAGATGTACAACCATTGGAAAAGAGATAAAGCAGACCTAAAATCCGGTGGTAGTAACATTGGTGTAATTCTTCAAGCACTCATAGTGATTCCCAATTTTAAAGCAAAACATTCAGAGAAAAAAGAAAAAGTAGAGAAAGTACAGGAATCACCTATATATATATCTAAAGTGAAATTCATCGCGTTGGCAATCGATAGTGCCACTCAAAAGCCGATCAACGCATTAGTGACAATCGTCAACAAAAATGGCAATAAAATAAGTATATCAACCGGCAAAGACCAAGGAAATAGCACCTATTTAATGAACAACGACGAATATCAAATTGAAATAGACGCCTTTGGATACGAATCAAAATTTGATAAAATTTCTCTTATCAACTCCTCCTTAAATCAAGTAAACAAACAGTATGAACTAACGATGATCAAAATTGGCGAAAAAGTCACACTCAACAATATCTATTTTGAAAAAGCATCTGCAACACTTCTAAATAAATCGATGCCAGAGTTAGACAAAATTTTGGCATTTATGACCAACAATCCACTCGTATCTATTGAACTTTCGGGCCATACTAGCAGCGAAGGGAAAGATGATTATAACTTACAGCTCTCCTCCGAGCGTGCATCTGCC
>JBBRGJ010000005.1:0-48932 GCA_038240835.1 Bacteroidales bacterium
GTGGGATTCCAAAACAAATAAGTTTACAAAACCTGTAAATATTGGGTATCCTATCAATACTCCCGATGATAATAAAACCATATCATTTTCTAAATCAGGTAGATATGCCTATATGCACGATGCCAGAGATGGTGGATTTGGAGATTTAGATGTGTATAAAGTTACTTTTTTAGATTTTCCAGCTCCTTATGCTACTTACATCGGACATGTGTACAACAAAGATAGTGTTGACATGGAAGAGGCGCGTTTGAAAAATATTGCTGCAGCCGAAGCAAACGTAGTTAAAATAGAAAAAGAGATTGAATCTCTCAATACGAAAAATAATTCTCTCCAGAGATCGATTTCTGATATCGAAAGTGATACTTCGGCAGTTGCTATTGCCAAGAAAATTCAATTTCAAAGAACATTGGCCGTTTCGGAAGAGGTATTGCTCTCGCTGACGAATACTAGATTGCCCGAAGCTCAAGCCGCCATCGTCGAGGCCAGCAAATTGTTAAATGTTAGAATCGAATTGATTAATCAAAATACGAATAAGGTTTTATACCAATACGAACCTAGTAAAATATCGGGCGAATTTGCTATCATTGCACCTCCAGGTAATTATAAAATGGTCATCAAAAGTGATGTGTTTTCGAGTATTCAGAAGAATTTTATCATTCCAGATAGAGAACCGCTCAAAGATCCATATGCATTCAATGTGTATGTAAAATAAGATGTATTTCAATAGATTTATTGATTTTAATATTTTAGCCACAAATACACGAATGAAGAACAAATTTCGTAACCTTTGTCGCGGAGTTGATAAATCAACTCAATTTTTACGAATCGAAGGATACTAAAAATCGTTTTTCCGGAGTGAAATAGTCCTTTTATATCAACAATTCGAGACAAAATGACTCTAGTAACATCTGTAGAAGATTCTTTGAAATAATTATAATAACTCAGGGTGTCTCCGATAGAAACACCTAAAAAAATAGATTGTAATGAATGAAATTTGGAATGTAATAAATAAAAAAGCTGCGACCAGGATCCCTTTTTTCTTTATGATCGATTTTGAATGCTCAAGAGCGGTTGTGGAAAATTTACCGATCGATCCGAACGAAGTATTGATTGATTTTCCAAATTATCGGAATGTGAATTATCCAACGCTGTCGATGCCGTTTACTTTTTCCAAACGGCCAATTCCTCTGGATGATTATAAAAATCAATTTGATGTAGTATTATCACACCTTCAACGAGGGGATAGCTTTCTGCTGAATCTAACTACATCCACGCCGATAGAGACTTCCTTGGGACTAAAAATGCTCTTTTTTGAAGCGAATGCGAAGTACAGATTGCATGTTCCTGGAATGTTCACCGTATTTTCTCCCGAAACTTTTGTGAAAATATCAAATAATGTAATTTCCTCGTTTCCAATGAAAGGAACCATCGATGCAGATTTGCCAGATGCCGAAAACTTATTGATGACCAATCAAAAGGAAATTGATGAGCACAATACCATTGTTGATTTAATTCGAAACGATTTGAATTCTGTTTCCACCAACGTGAGAGTGGCAAAATATAGGTATTTAGATAAATTATCAACCAATAATAAAAATTTGTTGCAGGCGAGTTCCGAAGTGCAGGGAGATTTGAAAGAGAATTGGCAAGCAGAATTAGGGACGATGTTGAGCAAATTGTTGCCAGCAGGTTCTATCTCGGGTGCGCCCAAGCAAAAAACGTTGGAGATAATCAAGTCGGTGGAAACTTCTGCTCGTGGGTATTATACCGGAGTGATGGGCGTGTTTGATGGTGATTCGTTGGACTCTTCGGTGATGATTCGATTTGTAGAACAAACAGACATAGGACTCGCTTACAGAAGTGGGGGCGGAATTACCGTAAATAGTCGTTTAGAGGACGAATATCAAGAACTAATAGATAAGGTGTATGTTCCGTCTGTTTGAAACCATAGCCGTTGAGAATTTTAACCCTGAAAATTTAGGATATCATCAGCAGCGGATGGATGATTCGTATCGAAAACTATTTAAGACTCAATGTCATTTTAATTTGAAATCTCTTTTTGTTGAACTTCTCATCCCAGATGCCAGAAAGTACAAATGGAGATTTGATTACAGTTCAACTGATTGTAAATCAACGGTAGAATTGTATATTCCAAAAGTGATACAACGTGTCGAATTTGTAGAAATCCCTTCCGACTTCGATTACGCATTAAAATATGTCGATCGCACCTTCTTTTCGGAAATTCGAGCTCAGTTTTCTGAATTTGATGAGGTGATTATGACCAAAAATGGATTTTTAACCGACTCCACCATCGCCAATATTGTGGTGCAATTTAAAAATGATTCTCAATTGTACACTCCAATAACACCATTATTGTGTGGTACTTATCGGAAAAAATTGCTCGAAAAGAACTTTTTAATTGAGCGAATGATTCATATTGATGAGATAAAAGAGATAAATAATGTCTTTTTCATCAATGCAATGTTGCCATTTGATGAATCAAAGGGTTGGAATCCGAAAAATAATGACTTAAAATCACTCTGAAAGCCTTATGAATGAGTCGATTTTGACGTTTTTTTGCCGTAGTTATCAACAATTTGCTCTTTTTTTCAACAAAATTACTATTATTTGTTAAAAACACTTGACTTATTATATTAAAAGGTTATTTTTGTAGCGTTATAAACGAAATCTAAATAATTAACAATTAAAATTATTACAATGAACAAAGCTGAATTAATCGATGCAATGGCTGAAAAAGCTGGTTTATCAAAAAAACAAACAAAAGACGCTTTAGAAGGATTTATCACTTCTGTTTCTGAATCATTAAAAAAAGGCGAACGTGTTGCTTTAGTTGGATTTGGATCATTCGCAGTTTCAACCCGCGCAGAACGCAAAGGTCGTAACCCAAGAACAAAAGGCGAAATGATTATCCCTGCTAAAAATGTTGTGAAATTCAAACCAGGTAATGATCTTCAAAACCATGTTAAATAGTCATTCATTTGATTAAAACGAAAATGAAAAAAACTCCTCAATAACTGAGGAGTTTTTTTTTAACTTTGTACCTTAAATGATAGCTAAAATGTAACTTTTTTAGATTTGTAAAATATAATTATGATGGAAGTTCAAAAACTGATTTCGTGCCTTAGAGACTTTATGACCACTGAACGCGCTGAAAAGATGGATTTGGTGGTGAAAAATCGGACAAGACATATCTCTATTATGTTAGAAAATATTTATCAATCTCAAAATGCAAGTGCGGTTCTTCGGACAGCCGATTGTTTTGGCGTTCAAGATATACATGTCGTGGAAAATGAAAATGAATTTGATGTTCATCCAGATATCGCCTTGGGTTCGTCTAAATGGCTAACGATTCGCCGCTACAATCAGACGGCTAACAATACCGTGGCGGCCATCAACGAGTTGAAAAGTAAAGGATATCGCATCCTTGCCACTATGCCTCACGAGAATGAATGCATGCTCGACGATCTTGATTTGACCATTCCTACCGTTTTTATGTTTGGAACAGAACTTACTGGTCTGTCCGATGAGGCCATTGCTCACGCCGATGGTTTTGTGAAAATTCCGATGTATGGATTCACCGAGAGTTTTAATATCAGCGTTTCTGCCGCATTGGTTCTTCAAAATGCAGTTTCCAAAATCAGAAATTCAAATGTAAATTGGCAATTACCTAAAGAGGAAGAGGATGAAATTATTCTGGAATGGTACAAACGGACGGTTAAAAACTCGGATATGATTGAGGAGCGATTTTTAGAAACTAATCAAGAGAAGTAACTGCTTTTTTTAACGATTTTTCTCATAAAATGATACAATAAATCATGGGTGGCATCGTTTATTTTAGTTGTTTTGAAAATCGAGAATAATCGAGGGGCTGAAAATGCTGAGAAACTGCTCTGATGGCAGATTATTGGCGAAAAATAGATTAACTAATTTTAACAATTTCTAACGAATTATAATAATATATCATTTTAAATTTGCATAAAAAATAATAGAATGGAAACTTACACAGACATTAGAGAACTAAATGAAAAAATTCAGCACGAAAGTGCGTTTGTTGATTTAATCTCAATGGAGATGAATAAATCAATCGTTGGTCAAAAAATGATGGTTGAACGTCTTATGATAGGAATGCTTGCCAATGGTCATATCTTGTTAGAAGGGGTTCCTGGATTGGCAAAAACATTGGCTATCAAATCCTTGGCATCAGCGGTGAAAGCCGATTTTAGCCGAATTCAATTTACCCCCGATTTATTGCCTGCCGATTTAATTGGAACGATGATTTATAGTCAGAAAAAGGAAGAATTTAATGTTCGTAAAGGACCAATTTTTTCTAATTTTATTCTTGCCGATGAAATCAACAGAGCTCCCGCTAAAGTGCAAAGTGCATTGTTAGAGGCGATGCAAGAACGTCAAGTTACGATTGGTGATAAATCTTATCCATTGCAAGAGCCATTTTTGGTGTTGGCAACTCAGAATCCAATCGAACAAGAAGGAACGTACCCATTGCCCGAAGCGCAAATTGATAGATTTATGCTCAAAGTGGTGATTGGTTACCCAACCAAAGAGGAAGAGAAAATTATTTTAAGACAAAACTCCGGCGGAGTTCAATCTAAAATTAATCCAATTGTGACGACCGAAGAGATTTTAAGCGCTCGAAAAGTGGTGAGAGAAGTTTATGTAGACGAAAAAATCGAAAACTACATCACCGACATTGTCTTCGCAACTCGTTACCCTGAACAATATCAGCTAAGTAAGTTTAAAGGAATGATTAGTTTTGGTGCTTCTCCAAGAGCAAGTATTAATATGGCATTGGCCGCAAAAGCTTATGCTTTTATCAAACGAAGAGGTTATGTGATTCCAGAAGATATTCGTGCCGTTTGTCCCGATGTAATGCGCCACAGAATTGGACTAACCTACGAAGCTGAAGCGGAAAATATAAATACCTCGGATATTATTAATGAGATTTTGAATAAAGTGGAAGTGCCTTAACAGTGAACAGTTAACAGTGAACAGTGATCAGTGAACAGTTAACAGTGAACAGAGCGTCCCGAATTTTTTCAAAATTCGTGGATCTACGAAAGCTCGACTGAAGAGGTGACGAGTGACGAGTAACGAGTGACGGAGCGAAGCTCGACTGAAATACAGTGATCAGTGAACAGTGAATAGAGCGTCCCGAATTTTTTCAAAATTCGTGGATCTACGAAAGCTAGACTGAAGAAGTGCTTAGAAAAAACAATAGGATTTTCTTTGCTCCCTTTAGGGCTGGGGCAAACAAAGAAAATCACTTCAGAGTGTGCTTAGATGAATAGAAAATAATTGAGTTCTTTGAGAAGTAGTTTAGAAGTCAAGTGTGCTAGCAGCTCGCTTCGCAAGAGACTCGCTTGCGCATCGTCGCTTCGCGGTCTTTTCACATTTCACGAAAAATCTTTTCACGTTCCTCGCTTCGCGGTCACTCGTCACTTTGTCACTCTCTTCTTTTCACGTTCTCTTGTTTTAATTAATAAAAAGCTATGGATGCAAATGATATTTTAAGTAAGGTTCGCCACATTGAGATTAAGGCTCGGGGATTGTCTCGTCAGCTGTTTGCTGGGGAGTATCATAGTGCTTTTAAGGGCAAAGGGATGGCTTTTAACGAGGTGCGAGAGTATCAGTTTGGCGATGATATTCGTTCGATTGATTGGAATGTAACGGCTCGGTTTAACCATCCATTTGTGAAGATTTTTGAGGAGGAACGTGAGCTTACGGTGATGTTAATCATCGATGTGAGTAAATCTAGTTTCTTTGGCTCCGATCGGATGAAAAACGATTTGATCATCGAGATTGCGGGTGTATTGTCGTTTTCGGCAAACATGAACAACGATAAGGTGGGCGCTATTTTTTTTAGCAATACCATCGAAAAATATATTCCTCCACAAAAAGGGTCTAAACATATTTTGAGGATTATCAGAGAGTTGCTTACGTTTGAACCGACAAATTCTCAAACGGATATTCAAGTTCCACTTCAGTTTCTGACCAATGTGATTAAAAAAAGAGCCACGGTTTTCCTAATTTCCGATTTTCAAGCCGAAAATTATAAAATGGCCATTCAAATTGCCAACCGAAGACACGATTTGGTGGCTCTTCGGATTGTCGATCAACGGGAAACGGAGATGGTGAATGTGGGAATCTTAAAAGTAGTAGATCCCGAGACCAATCAAGAGCGCTGGATGGATACTACTTCCAAAAAAGTCCGTGATCAACATGCGGAACATTGGAGTACATTTAATGCAAACACCGATAATGTGTTCCGAAAAGCGGGCGTGGACCAAGTGAAATTGTTTACCCACAAAGATTATGTAAAACCACTAATCAACCTGTTCAAACAACGTGGAGCGCGCTTCTAATGATTATTAATACATTTAAAAATATGCTTGTCAATTTGATTAATTTTAAGTTTTTGCAGAATAAATTTAGGATGTTTTTCATCGTCTGTTTATTTCTAAATACAACGTTATTCGCTCAAAAAGCAACGGTTGAGATTACTCCTCGTTCATTTTTAATTGGAGATCAGGCTACCATTACGTTGCAGTTGAAATTAAATGCCCCTCAACAAGTTTTGTGGCCAGTATTTGCCGATTCTACCGCTACCTATAAATTGGATGTGATAAAAAGAGGAGAGGTTGATACGCTCAAATCTGATTCTTCAAAATTTTTCACGCTTTCTCAGAAAATAGTTTTCACCAGTTTTGATTCCGGAACTGTGGTGATTCCTCCATTCTCTTTCTACGCCATGGATTCCACATTTATTGCCATTACCGATAGCTTGCGTTTAAATGTAAATACGGTGGCTGTGGACACGTCAAAAGCATTTAGAGATATTCATGATACCTTGGGAGAATATCTTCGATTTAATGAGCTTTTGCCTTGGATTCTGCTTTCGGTAGCCATTTTATTGGTCCTAGGTTTTGGTCTGTTTTTCTATTATCGTAAGAAGAAAAATAAGCCACTTTTCACCCTTTTTCAGGCAAAATCAATGACTGCCAATGAGTTTGCTGTTTCTGAATTGTCCCGTTTGCGCGAAAAAAGGTTGTGGCAACAGGGTCAAGTCAAAGAGTATTACAGCGAATTGACCAATGTACTTCGTTTGTATATTTCGCAGAGGTTCAACATTGATGCACTCGAAATGCTCTCTTCGGAAATAGTGGAACAACTTTCTGACCACGAAGAAACGGTGGACAATGTCTCCTCGCTGGATGAACTGTTGACGTTGGCAGATATGGTTAAATTTGCAAAAGAGTTGCCTTTACCCAATGATAACGACAGATTTATAGGAGTGGCAATGGATTTTGTAACTAGCAATTTGCCCAAAGAAAAAGAGGAAATTGGTAAAAAAAGTGTATAAATTATTGAAATAAAATTATCGTAATATGTTAGAGTGGTTTTTAGAAATACGGTTTTTATATCCTTGGGCATTGCTCACATTGGCAGTGATTCCGCTGCTCGTGGTGTGGTATATTTTTAGACGTAATCGGTTGCGACCTGCTTTTATTCTCCCTCATATTCCTGGAGATAAACCATTGTACCGTTCGTGGAGACTTCGATTCTTTCATAGTATGTTTATACTGAGATGTTTGGCTATTATTGCCATTATCATTGCCATGGCTCGTCCGCAGACCAGCAGTGATAAAACAAATGTAAACATCGAAGGAATTGACATCATTATTTCGCTTGATATTTCGAGCAGTATGTTGTCCGAAGATTTCCGTCCCAATAGAATTGAAGCGGCCAAAGATGTGGCGCTAAAGTTTATTGAGGGGCGACCTCAGGACAGAATTGGATTGGTGGTTTTTAGCGGCGAATCGTTTACACAATGTCCGCTCACCATCGATCATCGCGTATTGAAAGAGTTGTTTGCCGAAATTAAAAGTGGAATTATTGAAGATGGAACGGCCATTGGCGATGGTTTGGGAACTGCCGTAAATAGATTGCGAGCCAGTAAAGCCAAAAGTAAAGTGATTATCTTACTTACGGATGGGGTCAATAATACTGGTTTTGTCGATCCACTGGCTGCTTCGGATATGGCCCGTGAGTTTGGCATTCGTGTGTATACCATTGGTGTGGGAACTATCGGCGAAGCTCCATATCCTTTTCAAACTGCATTTGGAGTTCAATATCAGCGAGTTCCTGTGGAAATTGACGAGCCACTTTTGCAACAAATAGCTGCGAATACTGGCGGAAAATATTACAGAGCGGTCTCAAAATCAAAATTAGAACAGATTTATGCTGAAATTGATAAGTTAGAAAAATCAAAAATTGAAGTATTGTCCTATTCTCACAAAACCGAAGAGGCTTTTCTATTTATTTTGATTGCACTTTTAGCGCTCTTTTTTGAACTTATTTTAAGAAATACTATTTTTAAAACCATTCCATAACTAGTTGATTATGATAAAATTTGCTTATATAAATATGCTTTGGTTGTTGGTAATTGTGCCTTTCATTGTTGCCTTTTTTTACTATGGTCGTTATAAGCGTACGCAACAAATTGCCCAACTTGCAAAACCCGAATTTATCGACAAACTGATTCCATCACTCTCGACGGTGCGGGCCTCGTTTAAGTTTTGGCTCACCATGTTGGCATTGGTATTGTTGATTTTAGCATCTGCTCGACCTCAAATGGGATCTAAAATTGAAAAAGCGAAACGCAAAGGGGTGGAGCTGATGATCTGTTTGGATATTTCCAACAGCATGCTGGCGGATGATATTAAACCAAATCGGTTAGAAAGATCCAAACAAGCGATTATTCAGCTAATTAAGAAATTGAACAACGATAAAATTGGCATCGTCGTTTTTGCTGGTAAATCTTTTATACAACTGCCACTTACCGACGATTTTGGCGCAGCGCTAATGTATGTAGATCGAATAAATCCTACGTTGATTGTGAATCAAGGAACTGCCATTGGTTCTTCGATTGATTTGGCGGCAGAATCGTTTGCAAAGACCAAGAATAAACCGAGAAATAGAGCTATTATTGTCATCTCCGATGGAGAAAATCACGAAGATGATGCACTAAAATCTGCCAGCGATGCCGCCGCTAATTATATAAAAGTGCATACCATTGGAATTGGAACTCCCGAAGGATCACCGGTTCCGACCATGGTGAATAATCAAATGGATTACAAGCGTGATATTGATGGTCAGGTGGTGATCACCAAGTTAAACGAGCAGATGCTTCGCGATATTGCCGACAAAGGAAAAGGGGTTTACATTCGTGCCAATAACTCCGATTTTGGTCTCGACAAAATTTTTGATGAAATTGCAAAGATGGAAAAAGAAGATTTTGAAGCAATCAACTACTCAGATTACGAAGATCAATTTTTATCCTTTATTGTATTAGCGTTTATTGTTCTATTGGTTGAACAGTTGCTGAATTATCGCAAAAGTTTCTTCTCGAAAAAGATTAATCAAATTACTGTACGAAAAAAATAATGATCATGAATATGCAACGATATAAGTTTTTACTACTTCTTTTCTTCGGATTTAGCTTGACTTCTCATGCTCAGAGTGTTGAGTCGTTGAAAAAGATTAGAGAGGGAAATAAAGCCTACGAAAAAAATAACTATAAAGAGGCAGAAATTAATTATAGAAAAGCTTTAGAGAAAACACCCAACTACCTAAAGGCAAATTTTAATTTGGGAAATGCGCTCTATAAGCAGAAAAGGTACGATGATGCAGCTAAATATTATCAAGAGGTGATTAGCAATCCTGATGTGGATAAAAAAATATCTTCTTCGGCTTGGCACAACATGGGGAATATTCTGATGAGTCAAGAGAAGTTTCAAGAGAGCATGGATGCCTATAAAAATTCATTGTATCTAAATCCGAAAGATGAGAAGGCCAGATATAACTATGAGTATGCCCGGCGGAAGTTGAAACAACAGAAACAACAGCAACAAAATCAACAGCAGGATCAGAAACAAGATCAGAAACAAGATCAAAAACAAAAGCAACAACCTCAAGATCAGGGAAAAAATAAAAAAGAGAATAAGCAAAAGCAACAACAGCAACAGCAGAATAAAAAAGATATGGAACGCCAATTGAATGCGCTGAATCAAAATGAAAAAAAGACGACTGAGAAGTTGAAGAAAGAGAAACAGTCGGGCGTGAAGTCTAAGTTTGAAAAGGATTGGTAGTGTTTTTCGTCTATAATAAAGGTAAATTTGTATGAAGAGAATAGTGAAATATAATGTATTGATTTTTTTAATGGTTTTTGGACTGTTTGCAGCTCAATCTCAAGTGAAATTTTCAATCAACGCACCTGCTCAAGTGGCTGAAGGAAGTCAGTTTAGAGTGGTGTTTTCGGTAAATGAAAATGGAAAGAGTTTTTCGGGTCCCAATTTCAAAGGATTTAGTGTTCGTTCTGGTCCCAATCAATCTCAAAGTTCTTCCACCCAAATTTACAACGGGCAAGCGACTTCAAGCATCGAAATTTCATACTCCTACATCATCGAAGCGGGTTCGGTTGGAAAATACACCATCGGTGCGGCGAGTATTGTGGTGGATGGCAAAACGTATCGCACTAATGCTCATATAGTTGAAGTGGTGAAAGGAAGTCCCCAAAAAGCAAATCAACAACAAAACCAACAACAACAAGCGACTGCGCCTACAATTGCGGCAACGGATCTATTTGTTCGAGCGATTCCTTCCAAAAATGCGGCTTATCAAGGCGAAGAGGTTTTGATTTTGTACAAACTTTACTACACTGTTCCCATTGTGCGTTATGGGATTTCGAAATTGCCTTCGAGTGATGGTTTTTGGTCGAACGAGTTAACGGATAAAAGATCTCAACCCCGACAATATACAGAGGCGTACAATAATCGCAATTATAATGTGGCTGATTTGAGAAAAATAGCGGTCTATGCTCAAAAAAGTGGAAAATTAACCATCAATCCGCTGAACATTGAATTGGTGGTTCAGCTTCGGCAACAGCGGCAACGGAAGAGCTTTTGGGATGATTTTTTCTCCGATCCATTTCAAAATATACAGAACATAGAAAAGAAGATTTTTTCTAATAAAGTAGCTGTTCAAGTGCTCCCTTTTCCCGAACCGCAGCCTGCTGGTTTTAGCGGAGTGGTGGGAAACTACACTGTAAGTTGCGCCGTTGATAAAACAAAAGCAAAAACCAATGATGCCATTTCGCTCACGGTTTCGTTCTCCGGAAAAGGGAATTTGTCGCTGATAGATGCTCCGAAATTTGAATTTCCATCGGATTTTGAATCTTATGATCCTAAAATTAAGGATAGAATCAATACTTCATTGACTGGTTTGTCCGGAACTCGTACGTTTGAGTATCTACTGATTCCTCGCAATCCTGGCAAATTTGATATTAAATCCATCGATATTGTAACTTTTAATCCATCCACTAAAAGCTATTCAACTTACAAAACTCCCGCTTTTTCGTTGGATGTAGAAAAAGGAAATGGATACATTGCCTCTTCGTCTTCCAATCAAAAGGATATTAATTATTTGAATAGTGATGTTCGGTTTATCAAAATTAGCACTCCAGAATGGGGGAGTAGTAGAACTATTTTTCTTTTCTCCTTTCCCTATTTTATGATTCTACTGATTTTGGTCATTCTCTTTTTTGCCTTTGTTTTTTATTATCGCAAACAAATTACCATGCGCCAAGACTTGGGCTTGATGCGTAATAAAAGAGCGTCTAAACTGGCGCGTAAACGACTTTCCAAAGCTCAGAACTATATGAAGGCAATGAAGAGAGACGAATTTTACATCGAAATTTCTCAAGTTATTTGGGGATATGTTGCCGATAAATGTAACATTTCTACCTCGCTGCTCTCAATGGATACCATACGAACTCAGCTCTCCAAAATAGAGGTGGAAGAGGCAGTGGTAAATGATTTTGTAAACTTATTAAACGATTGTGAGTTCGCTCGTTTTGCCCCTGGCGATCCAATTAGTTTGATGAATAATTTCTACGAACGTGCATTTAGTGCCATCATCACCCTCGAAAAACAGATTAATTCTAACCCAAAACCTCAGAAATAAGATGAAAAGGGAAATCATACAATATATAGGGATATTTATTCTAATCTCCATTTTTCAACTATCTTCTGCCGTTGCAGAGAATCACACTGAAGTATTTGAAAAAGCGAGTAAATTTTATCAAGCAAAGAATTACAGCGAGGCTACTTCTTTGTATTTGTCCATTTATAAAAGTGGGACTACTTCGTTTGAAATGTGTTATAATTTGGGAAACTCTTATTACAAACAAAATGATTTCGCCCAAGCAATTATCTGGTACGAGCGAGCTAAACGGTTGGATGTGAACAACGAAGATGTAAATTTTAATTTGAACATTGCCAGAACGAAAATTGCGGACAAAATAGAACCAGTTCCCACCATCTTTTTAGTGGATTGGTGGTGGAGTTTTGTCTTTTTATTCAATGTAAATAGTTGGGCTATCATAACTCTGTCTCTTTTTCTAATCACACTTTTGCTTGTTGTACTTTTCTTGTTTTCTAACTCAGTTTCTACTCGAAAGTTGGCTCTTTACCTCTCTTTTTCAATGTTCTCTCTGTTTTTAATTACTTCATTGGCCGCCTTGTCGCACAGGAATTACGTATTAGATACTCACAGTTTAATCATCATTGAGCCCTCTTGCAACGTGAAAAGTTCACCCGACGAAAACAGCGCACTGCTCTTTGTTATTCACGTAGGATCCAAAGTCAGAAAAACCGATCAAGTAGGTGAGTGGCTGGAGATTAAATTAAACAACGGAACCAAAGGCTGGGTGAAGAGTGAAGAGGTTGAAGTTATTTGACAGGAGGGAAAGTGAAAAGATATTCCGTGAAACGTGAAATGAAGAAGAAAAGAGTGATTGGTTTGTGAAGATAGAGTAAGAAGAAGTAGTTTGGTTTTATAGAAGTGGCCGAGTAGCTGAGTAGCCGAGTGGCCGAGTGCGCGAAGCGAGTCTCGCTTCGCGTTTGGACTCGCTTGCGCATCGTCGCTTTGCGGTCACCCCGTTACTCGTCACTCTGTCACTTTCCTCCCATCGTCGCTTCGCGGTCTTTTCACTCACGATAGCTATCGTGATCACGAAAAATCTTTTCACGTTCTTCGCTTTGCGGTCACCCCGTTACTCGTCACCCCGTCACTTTCCTCATACTTTCCTCTCACTTTTTTATCGTAACAAATCAAAATTTCAACTTTTGCTTCGAAAAAAATGCTTATTTTTGAAGAATATTAAACATTTTATGAAGAGATTGCTTGTTTTTGTGTTTTTAGGGTTGAGTTTTTCTGCGTTTTCGCAGTCTAACTTATCCATTGCGCTGCTGAAATATCGTGGGGGTGGCGATTGGTATGCTAATCCTACTTCGCTTTCTAATTTGATTTCTTTCTGTAATAAGAATATCAATACCAATATCAATTCTTTGCCTGCAACGGTTGAGGTGGGAAGTGCCGATATTTTTAACTATCCATTTATTCACATGACGGGACATGGAAATGTGCTTTTTTCGGATCAAGAGATTAAAAATTTACGCACATATCTTGAGGCAGGTGGTTTTTTGCATATCGATGATAATTATGGACTTGATAAGTTTATCCGTCCTCAGATGAAAAAAGTTTTTCCAGAACTCGATTTTGTGGAATTGGCTTTTAATCACCCTATTTATCATCAAAAATATAATTTTCCGAACGGTCTTCCAAAAATTCACGAGCACGATGGAAAACCGCCCCAAGGATTTGGCCTTTTTTATAACGATCGGTTAATCTGTTTCTACTCCTATGAATCCGATTTAGGGGATGGTTGGGAAGACAAAGAGGTGCATCGCGATTCAGACGAAATTCGATTAAAAGCCCTGCAAATGGGCGCAAATATCGTAAAATTTGTGTTTATACACTAAAACTCCCCCTTTTTAGCTTTTTTGGCGAAGTCTTGACCTTTTGGATACTTTTGCGTCAAGGCAAAAGTATCAATCAAAAACAAAATCTTCGGAGTAAAGTAGTTTTCACTTTGGTAAAGTATTGTTCAAAAGCTATCGGGATTTTGGTTGCTGAAGAATGTCGCGCAAGGCGGGAAACCAAGAAAAAGCATCAAGCGAAAACAGTTGCTTCACCTTCGTGACCTCTCAACTCTCCTAAAAGGAGAGCTACCTCGTTCACGCTTCGCAATTTATTTTCACTTTTTTGTTTATAGACTTTTCGCAGGAAATATTTCAAAAATAGCACAAGCTCATTTGTAAAAAAAAACTCGACTATAGAAGTTTCGTACCTTACGGCACTTAATTCTTCTTTAAGTACTTGTCTTTTACCGACATTAAGTCCCTACGGGACTGAAAAAATCAAAAACTGAAAAGCTAATACTGCGTAGCTCTAAAACTTCTAAAAAAAACCAAATCCTCTGCGGGATGCCCTGAAGGAGCGAGCGAGCCCTCAAAATCAACAGTTTTCAAAAACAATTAGCAATTCAGCAAGGGCGTTCACGTCCTAATTTGAAGTCTAGGAGAGAACAATAACCATGTGAAAAATAGCAAGACTTCAAATTTGCCTACCTTGCTAAATAATTGCTTATTGTTTTTGAAATTTCCAGAAAACATGCATTCGCTCCTTCTTGATTTTTTGAATACTTTTGTATCAAGACAAAAGTATTAATCAAAAACAAAATCTTCGTAGTAAAATAGTTCCTAAAAAGAAAAACCTTCGAAGTAAAATAGTTTTCAAACAGAAAAATCTTCTAAGCAAAATAGTTTTCTGCATTAAAAAAGACCTGTACGCTACCTCCACCAACATTAACTTCCCTCGCACCGTAAAATTATTTCTTTTTTTAGCTTTTTTGGCGAAGTCTTGAATTTTTGTTACTTTTGTTCGTAGAATTTTTATGATAAAATGAACTCACGCTTTCGCCCCTTGAAAAAAAACGGGGCTCAGGTGTTTCAAGACAAAAGTAAAGTAAGAATAAAAAAAATCTAAAAGCTATTTCACTTATTGATTAAAGTAAGAATAAAAAAAAATCTAAAAGCTATTTCACTTATTGATTAAAGAAAAAATAAAAATAAAAAAATAAATACGTATGAAAAGAATTACATTATTACTCGCATTTTTCATAGTCTCACGCTTTACGCTGGTTGCAGACGAAGGCATGTGGCTCCCAATGTTGCTTCAAGCAATGAATGAAAAAGAGATGAAAACCATGGGAATGCGCATCAGCGCCGAAGATATTTATAGTGTGAATAAATCGAGTTTGAAAGATGCAATTGTCCTCTTTGGAGGTGGTTGTACGGCCGAAATCGTTTCAAATCAGGGACTTATTCTGACCAATCATCACTGTGGATTTGGAAATATCCAACAACATAGTTCGTTGGAACACGATTATCTAACCAATGGTTTTTGGGCGGGTTCCAAAACGGAAGAGTTGCCCAATAAAGGACTTACCGTGACATTGCTCATAAGAATGGAAGATGTTACTGCGCAAATATTGAATGGCGTTTTCGCCACCATGACCGAGAAAGAGAGAAATGCTCAAATTGGTAAAAATATGGATCTTGTGTCCGAAAAAGCAACCAAAGGAACTCATTACGAAGCTGTAATTAAACCTTTTTATTATGGCAATAAATTTTATATGTTTATAAACGAAACCTTTAAAGATATTCGTTTGGTGGGCGCTCCTCCTTCCAATATTGGAAAATTTGGTGGCGACACCGACAACTGGATGTGGCCTCGTCACACCGGAGATTTCTCGATTTTTAGAATTTATACCGCTCCCGATGGAACGCCTGCTGAGTTTGCCAAAGAAAATGTTCCTTACAAACCAAAACGTAGTTTAGAAATATCACTTAAAGGATATGAAAAAGGTGATTTTACCTTTGTTTTTGGATATCCAGGGACAACGAAACAGTTTACAACATCGCATGGCATTGCATTTAAAACGGAACAAGAGAACCCAATCGCGATTAGCATGCGTGATAAACGATTAGAAATTATCAAAAAGTTTATGGATTCAGATCCTGCCATTCGTATTCAATACGCTGCAAAAGCTGCTGGAATTTCGAACTCTTGGAAAAAATGGATTGGCGAAAATAAAGGAATTAAACGAATGAATGGTGTTGAGAAAAAGAGAGCATTTGAGCAACAGTTTAACAATTGGGCAAATACGCCTGAGCATAAAGCACAATATGGGAATCTTATAGCATCTTTTGAAGATATTTACACTAAAATGAAACCTTATCAATTGTCATACACCTATTTCTCGGAAGCTGCTTACACCATTGAAATGTTGAGGTTTACGCTTAATTTTAGAAATTTAGTGGATGCCTCTTTGCGAAAGGATATTACGCAAGAAAAATTGGATAATATGACCAAAAAATTGGTTGAACTTTCCGAAAATTGGCATAACAGTTACCGCCAAGAGATTGATCAAAAAATAATGGTTTATTTGTTAGCGGAATATTATAACAAACATGATCGTAAATATCAACCCGAAATTTTATTGAGTGTGGGCGATACCTACAAAGGAGATTTTGAGAAAGCAGTCAACGATTTCTACAAAAAATCCATCTTTACAAACAAGGATCAACTGATTAAATTTTTGAAAGGATACAAAAAGGGGAAATCTACTAAAATCTCTTCCGATCCATTTTACAAACTGGCAGTAGGTAGCTTAGATTATTATAGAAATACCATTCAATCTCCGCTGATTGCTTTTGATAATCAGTTGGATAGCTTATATCGTATTTATACTTCTGCTATTTTTGAGATGATGCCAAACAAAGTTTTTTATCCAGATGCTAATTTAACGCTTCGGGTGGCTTATGGTTTTGTAAATGATTATGAGCCAAAAGATGGCGTTAAGTATGATTATTTTACAACTTTAGAAGGAATTATGGAGAAAGAAAATCCAGAGATTTATGATTATGTAGTTGAAACGAAGTTGAAAACACTTTTCAATAACAAAGATTATGGTCGCTATGCCGATAAAGATGGCAAAATGCACGTGGCTTTTATTGCAACCAATCACACCACAGGCGGAAATTCGGGAAGTCCGGTGTTAAATGCCGATGGACAATTGATTGGAATCAACTTCGACAGAGCTTGGGAAGGCACCATGAGCGATTTGATTTACGATCCAGCACAATGCAGAAATATCTCCTTAGATATTCGCTACTGCCTATTTGTGATAGATAAGTTTGCAGGTGCAAAGTGGATTATTGACGAGATGAATATTGTAGGGAAATAGATGTTTTCAAGTCATACATTCTTGGAGTTACAATTATTTGGGCGTTCCCTTGTCTTGTTAATGCTTTCTTGTGAGTGGTTTCATAATACCAATGTTCGGATACTATAAAGCCTGAACAAGCCAAGGTCGGGCTTTTCGCTACAAGTCCTCGTCGCTAGACTCCTGTGGGCTTTTCGCTGCAATCCCTAACGCTAAAATTCAAATTCCAATCAAAGAAAATATTTTTTAGATATATAAACAAAAAATAAAAAAAATTATGCAACAATCGCTTTTTGATGAAATGGATACTCCTATCAGTAATTCTATGGATTATTCTCTCAAAATAAACACAAAAGCTAAATCAAATTTATCAAAAAATCAGATTCAATTTAACGATCTTACGCATAAAATTGAGTTTTTGGAAAATAAAATTAAAACAGAAAATGAGAAATTAAATAATCTACTATCTGTTTTTTATAAAAAAGTATTACCATTAGAATCTGAATTTGCCATCTCACGTTTTAAAATTGCCATCGCATTGGATGCAGGTACAATGGAAAACAAATTTAGTAAAAAACAAATTGAAAACATCCGAATTGTAATAATATCAATCTGTGATTTGCTTTTTCAATCCGTAGAACCAACCGAGGAGCAAAAAGCGCTCTATAATAGATGGTCCGACATCTCTTATGATGAAGAAATTGAATTAAGAGATCAGGAACAAACAGATTTTTTTAAAGATTTTTTCAGCTCAGTACTTGACGAAGATTTTGACATAAACGATTTCGAAAACAATCCCGAAAAGTATGAACAGCGGCTAAAAGAAAAATTGGGTCATGAAAATCAAGAACGTCCAACTAAAAGTCGAAAAAAAACGACTAAACAACTCGAGAAAGAATCACTTTTGAAAGCGGAACAAGAGGCTATGACTAAAAGTGTCAGAAGTATTTATCTTACTTTGGTGAAAGTTTTACATCCCGATTTAGAGGCAGATGAAGTCTTGAGGGCCGAAAAAGAAGAAATAATGAAATTGGTTACAACCTCATACAACCAAAATGATATTACAACGCTTCTTAAGTTAGAAATGGAATGGGTTCACAAAACTTCTGAACATTTAGAAAAACTAACCGATGATGTTTTGAAAGTTTATATCTCAGCATTGAAAAAACAAGCTTCTGAATTGCAACACGAATATTATATGCTCTTTCATAATCCTAAATTTGAACCAATATCTGAATTTATTAGCATGAAAGAAAAAAGTGCGATTAATAATATCCTAAAGAAACAAAAAGAGATAAAAAGTGCCATTAAAAACATTGAAAGTACGTGTTCTGTTTTAAATAAATCAAATTCTAAAAAACATATTATAGAATTTGTAGATGAATATAAAGAGTATATCGAAGACTTATTTTACGAAACAAACTGGTAATACATTTTCAACTATGAAATTAATAAAATCATTTTTAATCATCATTTTAATGGGCAATATTGCATTTGCTCAAAACAAAACCGTAACTCACGACAGTCTTCTATTAGAGAGTAAAGTCTATTTGCTCAAAAGTAGCCGTCTGCCATTCACCGGAACGGCCATTAGTTACAACAATGGGCAGAAAGTAATTGAAACGCAATACATCAACGGCAAAGTGGATGGTGTGGAGATTTTGTATTTCAACAACGGGAACATCGAAACAGAAAGTCACTACACCGAAGGTAAATTCAATGGAATTATGAAGAATTATTATTCCGATGGAAGCCTGAAAAGTGAAGAGATGTACAAAAATGATTATAAGAATGGAAAATCTACCTACTTTTTCCCTTTTAATCGAAAAGAAAAAGAGGGCAATTACGAAGATTGCATCGAATTAGGTATATGGACTTTCTGGGACGAAAATGGTCGTAAAACCGCTGAAATAGATTACAGAGACGGCGAAGTGGTTCGGGAAGTAAAGTATTGACAGTTGACAGTTAACAGTTAGCAGTGATCAGTTAACAGTTAACAAGAGCATCCCGAATTTTTTTTTAAAATTCGGGATGAGCGAAAAACAATAAAATCACAAATTTTTGGTTTTTCGGGAAAGCGAAGAAGAGGAAATAAGGCTCTCGAAGGCATCGGTCAAGGGAGAATAATCTGTAAGTCTTTGTCTACCTAGCAAGCTGGTAGATAAATGTTTTTTATTTTATTATTAAAATGTACTCATGAGCTCATCCCGCAAGCGGGAATCGGTTGTGACATAGCTAAAAGTTTATGCTATAGCTTAAAGTGATACAAAATATATACAAAGTCTTCTTAGAATTTATACGCAAAACCAACGCCCAAAATTTCTTTAAATTGAACTCTTGGTCCGGATCTGTCCATGATGCCATCATTGTTGGTGTCTACTGCAATGTTGATGTCGTCGTCGTAGATTAGGTGCGTATTTATGTTCACCGATAAGTATTTGTTTACCTTAAATGCAAGAAGGGTTTCCCAACTTACATCAATGTTTTCTGGTTTCTCTATATAGTTCGAAAAGAAATCTATTTTTGTAGTGAAAGCAACATTTTTAAGCCACTCTGCTTTGAAATTATTTCTGGAATAAATTACACGAACATAACCTCCAATTTCATTTCTAAATAATTTTCCGTGGGTCAACAACATTCCGGCTTCGTCATATATTGCTTTGTCTACCCCATAAGCACCTGCATCGGCTAATGTTTGATCGTTTACAATGGTTGTTTTAAGCGTAAGCGGAGCTGCAAAAAGACTGAAATAATTGTTTGGTTTGTAATCTACCCCAAGGGAGCCAAGGAAATAGGCTGGTGCTAGTAATTTCGAAATTGGAACACTGTCGTTTGGATAGTTATATCCGTTGGTCATCTGTGTTTTGAAGTTTACCAACGCTGCATAATACCAACTTTTGTAAAATTGGCGACCATATTTGGAAAGGAAATCAATTTTATCATCCGTTTTCATCCAGCCGGTCTCTTTGCCTTGTTTGAGTAATCCATAACCCAAATCTAAGGAGTTATTCCACGAGTTTTTCTCTCCCGAATAGTTCCCAAAAACACTCATCATGCCATTCACGGCAAATGAATTTAAACCCCCTGCGGCCCAGTTTGTCAGAGACGTTTGTGCTAACCCCACAGAGAATACTCCTCCCGTTTTCCAACCTTTTATAGTGTCGTTATCCACTGTTCTTATTTTCTTTTCTGCTTCGGTAACTTGTGCCATTGAAACCATTGTTATCAAAAGGAACCATACTAAAATGATACTTTTTCTTTTCATAAGATAAATAATTTATAGATTGATAATTATAACTAACAACAAGGAGCGTGAATTGTTTATTTGTTTTTTTAAAGATGTTTTTTTTTATTCTTGGGTTTTTTCTTAGCTGGGAAGAGGAGGAAGGGTGAATGGTGAAGGGTGAATGGTGAAGGGTGAATGGTGAATGGTGAAGGGTGAATGGTGAAGGGTGAATGGTGAAGGGTGACTGAGCGTCTCGAATTTTTTTAAAATTCTTGGATCTTCGAAAGTTCGTATGAAGAAGTGGCCGAGTGACTGAGTAGCCGAGTGGCCAAGTGCGCGAAGCGAGTCTCGCTTCGCGTTTGAACTCGCTTGCGCATCGTCGCTTCGCGGTCACTTGTCACTCGTTACCCCGTTACTTTTTCATCCCCAATGGCTGCTCACTTTATAGACTTTCGCCTTTATAGCCTTTCGACTTTATAGCCTTTCGCCTTTATAGACTTTCGCCTTTATAGCCTTTCGCCTTTATAGCCTTTCACCTCCTCTTGTTTCCTGATTTTTCAAAAACACATCATGACACGCCACCATTCCAGCGGTTTCGGTTCTAAATCGTGAACGTCCCAGACTAATGGGAGTGAAGCCTTGTAAAAGTGACTTGTCCACTTCTTCTTTAGTGAAATCTCCTTCGGGACCAATCAAAATTAAAGTGGATTCTTTCGCTGTACAGGCATCAAACAGTAACTTTTCGTGTTCGGTTTCGCACCAAGCTATGAATTTTTGTGAAGGGTTGTTCGTCTGATTTTCAATGAATTGATCAAAAGTGATGGGCTTATTTATCTGCGTAAGTTTTGCTTTTATCGATTGTTTGGCGGCTGATAATGCAATGCGGTTCAATCGATCGATGTTTACTTTGCCTTTTTCGGTGCGAGCGCAAAGAATGGGTGTAATTTCATCGATGCCAATTTCGGTGGCTTTTTCCACAAACCATTCGTAACGATCGGGATTTTTGAGTGGTGAGATGGCGATGTGTAAATAGTAGTTTTTCGGAAATGGATGAACTGCCATTTTATCGATGTTCACAACCACCTGGTTCATGTTATCGTCGAGAATGGTGCATTGAAAAATTTCCCCTTTGCCGTCGGTCACAAAGATGGTATCGCCATTGCGTTTGCGCAGCGATTTGCACGCATGTTTTGAATCTTCGGGGGAGAGGAAGATTTCTGTTTCCGATGTTTTTTCTCCAAAAAAAAGTTGCATTGCTTTGTCTGTTTTTTACCACTAAGGCACTAAGTGCACTGAAAGTCACTAAGAGTTGATTTTCCTTAGTGCTTATTTTTAGTATGTGAATAATGAATTACGTCCACGGCTTGACGGGTGATGAGCATCCCGAATTTCGGGTTTTCCAAATAAGGTTTTATTACTTCTATAAAAGTATCGATTCGTTCATCGGTGTTCATTATCTCCACCACCATGGGCAGATCTTCCGAAATTGCGAACACTTTATTCGTATGCACCACGCTATTCGCGCCAAAACCCATCACTCCTTTTAATACAGTTGCGCCAGCCATACATTTGCGTTTGGCCGCATACACAATGGTTTCGTAAAGTGGAACTCCATTGATTTTGTCGGTATTGCCCATGTAAATCCGGAGCATGGATGATTTTGAATTAGTCATACAAGTGTTTTTTTGTTATTTTTGGTCTGTTTAATTGGCAAATAAACTTCATCCATTTACTTTACTGTCGTTGGTAATATGGAACGAAAGAGATTGCAAGAAACTTAGCTGTTAGGATGCAGGGTTGTACTTGGCATACTGTTAGAATCCTTTTTTTTGCTATATTGTGTATTTCCATGCGTTAGTTGTTTTTATTTATAAGATTTACTATTACTTTTGCCATGGTGCTTTTCTCATCAGGTTTGCTTACTGCAATCATTAAGGTCAATGCAATCAACGTGTTATCTGCAATTCTCTTGTTTCCTATGCTGTCATATAATATTTCGTTTTTTTCTAAGAAGTAGATAAATAAAAATGCTGCAATCCGCTTATTACCATCAGTAAATGAATGATTTTTTGTGATAAAGTATAATAAATTGGCCGCCTTCTCCTCAATGCTTGGATACAAATCTTCTCCTTCAAATGTTTGGTAAATTGTTGATATTGAACTTTTGAATGAATCATCTTTTTCATGTCCAAACAAATCGCTATTCCCAAGAGCTTTTTTCGCTATAATAATTAGATTTATTGCTTCCTCATAAGTGAGTCTATATGTTTCTTTCCCTGATGTGTCTTTAATTTCAAGTCTCTGATAATCATATTGGTCTAAAATTTCTAATGCATAAGCATAATTTGAAATAATTTTTAATAATCCAACGCTCTCGTCATTTGTTAATGTTTTAAACTTCAAAGAATTGCCAAGTATTTTTACAGTGTTTTGAAGTTCTTTCAGTTGATTATTTTGTTGAACTAATCGTTTTTTATCAAGAACGAAACCTGTGAATAAATATTCTTTAATAATACTATTTGCCCAAATTCTAAATTGTATTCCTCTTTTTGAATTTACTCGATAACCAACTGATATTATTGCATCCAGATTGTATAACTTTATTTTTCTTTGTACAAGTCTTTTTCCTTCATTTTGAACTACCGAGGAATATTCGGTAGTTGCAAATTCTTCTAACTCACCAGATTGATATATGTTTTTGAGGTGAAGTCCTATTGTGTCAGAGTCCTTGTCAAACAGCTGAGCCATCTGCTTCTGAGACAACCAAACCGTTTCGTTTTCAAACTTTACATCAATCTTGGTTTGACCATCATCTGTTTGGTAAATTTTAATTTCTGATTCATTCATTATGCTAATTTTCACAAATCTATAAAGATATCTTCAATATTACGTTAAAAATCAATTTGTTGATGATTTTTTTAATGCATGGTAACTATTAATTATCTAAATCACCTTTATCAATAATTGTCCTAAATAAACCATAAACAGCCCCAATGCGACACTTCCAATCGTATAAAGAGCCATATATAAGAATTGTTGATCTTTGATCAGCATTAAGTTATCGTTGGCAAAAGCAGAAAAAGTAGTAAACCCACCACAGAATCCTACGGTAAGAAACAATCTCCACTCTGGTGTGAGAAAATCGAATTTTTCTGAAATTCCATAAAAAAGTCCTATTAGCAAGCATCCCACTACATTTACGGTAAATGTTCCGAGTGGAAACGAAACCGACGTCCACTTCTGAATATAAACCGTGCTCAAATAGCGCGAAATGGTTCCCAAAAACCCACCTAATCCAATAACTATCACATTTTTCAACATCTACTTTCCATTTTTTCTGAGTCCCAAAGGTACAAAATTTTGATGAATATGAAAATCGTACAGCTATTTTGTATAAATTTGTATTTCAAACTTTTTAAATTTTTAAAGAACTTCATCACATCATGAATATCAATATGTTAGCTGGTTTTCAATCTAAAATAGTACGTAAAAACGTAAACTGGGATATGCTCCAGTTTGGCGATGTTGCGCGTAAAATATTGGAGAATGATCGCCCGTTTTTCGACTCAAATTCTGGACTTTTTCCGCCCATTAATAATATTGATTTATCCGACGATGACGACGGTAGTAATACAGAATCTGCCCTTGTTCCATACAGAAAAGGAGTAAAATGGGGCTTTTCTGATCGATATAAAACAATAATGATTGAGTGTATTTATGATGAAGTTAAACGATTTAATTCTGCGTTTTCTATTGTTAAATTGGACGGAAAACATGGCGTGATTAACGAAGCTGGAGCGGTTGTTATTCCAATAATACACGCTGGAGTTGATGCTTGTGAAGATTGCTTTCTGACAAACATTGGTGGTGAATGGAGCGATGAAGAACATTGGGTATTGGGAGGAAAATGGGGCGCCTATAACAGTGCTTCAGAGATGATAATCCCTCATATCTATGATAAAATTTATCGCTGTAAATATAATTATTACGTTTATTTGGATGAGAAACAAGGAGTTGTTAATAAACTTGGCGAAATTATAGCGCCTTGCATTTACGATAAACTAAAAATTTCCGAATCCGATAATGGAGGTTTAGATTGGATTTGTCTCGAAAAAGATGGAGTTACTACTTGGCTTGATTCCAACAATGAACCCTTTGAGCACTTTATGCCCGGAGAGAATTTGTACTGCGGAAAAAAGTGGCTTTATAGAATCGATAAGGGTGATAAATATGGATATGTTGATGACAAAGGAAATGTAATAATACCCGCCGAATTTGAGGAAATTGATATGTATGGTGATGATCGTATAATGGTTTGTAAAAACTCAAAATGGGGTTTGTACGACCTGGAAGGCACCGTTATCTTTCCCCCAGAAGCGAATGAGCCCGTGGAATACTACGAAGATTGGTTGACTGCCAAAATTGGAGATAATTATCTCGCTCGATATAAAAATGAGGAAGATATTTTGTTTACAGATTACGCAGACTTTTTTTGTAATTTTAATGGCTATTTCGTTTTTGCAAAAGATCATGGCGAACAAGCGGACGAAAATGAAAGATCTGGATACGGTTGTGTTGATAAAGATAACAATGTAATTATTCCTTTCAAATACTCTTTTATTACCGGTTTTTACAGTGGCGTATTTGAGGTAACAATGGACGATAAATATTTTTCACTCGATGTAAATGGCAACGAACTATTCCCAGAACGTTATGAATTTAAAACCGAATATACAGGAGAATATGCTCAAGTATTTGTGGGCAATAATTACAGTGCTGGTTATCTAAAACAAGACGGCAAATGGGGCGTGATAAACCGTAAAGGAGAGGTGGTAATTCCTATAATTTACGATTCTTTGCATTACGACGAACGCGTAGATCTATTTCATGTTTTTAACAACGACCAATGGGGATACATTGGTGTCGACCTAGTTGAGTACTGGGAAGATTAAAAAAAAATATCAATTAGTCTCAGTTTTAGAACTTTACCTATTTTGTTTTGTAATGTTTAGATAATTAACAATCTTATTTGTAATTATTTCAGAAAACTATTTGGCGTCTTTGGGTTTTTTGTTTAAGTTTGTGGGACTAATAAAAATTGCTAAATAATCTAGAAAATGGCTACAAATAAACATGCGACTATTCGATATCATGCTTTAGACCGATGCTTTGGCAATTTTGGGCGTAGGTTTTATATTGATGATTTGATAACAGCTTGTAACGATGCACTATATGATTACACTGGCGTAGAGGAAGGAATTAAAAGACGCCAGATTTTTGAAGATATTAAGTTTATGGAAAGCGAGCAAGGTTGGTCAATTCCACTTGAGCGGTGCAAAGATGGGAAAAGAGTTTTTTACAAATATGAAGATTCAGAATTTTCGATTAAAAATCAGGCAATCAACGAGCTAGAAGCGAATCAACTTAAAGAAACGATCAATATTTTAAATAGATTTAAAGGAATGCC
Organism: Bacteroidales bacterium; assembly: GCA_038240835.1. Taxonomy (GTDB): domain Bacteria; phylum Bacteroidota; class Bacteroidia; order Bacteroidales; family WCHB1-69; genus JBAXTE01. The sequence continues at coordinate 25,921 of JBBRGJ010000005.1, forward strand.
TCAGTTTGAATGGATGGAAGAACTTTTAGTGCGAATGGAAACTTCGTTTCACCTTAATCGGAGTGATTCGGTAATCGTGGGTTTTGAGCAAAATCCATATTTAAAAGGATTAAATTTCTTTTCGGATTTATTTAATGCCATTCAATTTAAAAAGGTTTTAAACATCAATTATCAGGGATTTAAACAAGAAACAGCAACCGTTTCAGTTATTCATCCTTATTATTTAAAACAATTCAACAACCGCTGGTTTCTTTTTGGATTTAATCAAACCCATGACAAAATCTCAAATTTAGCCTTAGACCGCATTGTTGGTATTACAGAAACAACAATTGATTACATAGAAAATACAACCATTGATTTCGAAGAGTATTTTGATGATGTAATTGGAGTGTCCGTGGCTCCGGATGGAATAGTTGAAAGAGTATTGCTAAAAATTGATAATCAATTATTTCCATACATTCAAACCAAACCAATTCATGGCTCGCAGAAAGTAATTGAACGAAGTGAATTTTATACAATTATTGAACTTAAAATTATTCCCAATTACGAATTTGAATCAATTATCCTCTCTTATGGCGAAAAAATAGAAGTATTATCCCCAATTAACCTAAGAGAAGTAATTCAATTAAAGGTAGAAAATCTAGCTATTATTTATGAAAAATAACCAGTGCAGATAGAATGCACAAGAACAATATAATTTTGCATCACAAAATAAAATACAAATATGAGTAAAATAAGTTTTAAAAATTTTAGAGGTTTTATCGATTTTCCAGAAATGGAATTTGGAGGAATTACCTTTTTGGTAGGGAAAAATAATTCAGGGAAATCTACAGTTATTAAAGCGTTGTTATTAATGGATAACTATTTGAAATCGAAAGATATTAGTTCATTTAATCAAGTTTTACAACAATGAAGAGAGTTATTGTTCATAATAGTTTGAAGGATTGGAGTTAAGGTATTGTAAATGATTTTACCCATTAACGTTTGTTAAATAGCTTTTACTTATCGTTTCTCGAGATTAATATTATTAATCATATCAAAAAAAACTCAATAACAAATAGTCAATATTAATACCACTTTTAACTAGCAATTGTAATCATAAATTTCCTATATTTTGTCAGAAATAGCACCTTTATTTAGACAAAAGTGAATGATTTTTTTTGCCTTTTTGATAACTTTTTTATTGAGGATGAATGGATTATAGAATAACTAGCTGTATTTATAAAAAAAATAATACTAAGAAAAAATGCCTTTTGTAACAGAGTATAACACATCAATAATTTTAAAGAAACTTATTGGGGAAATTCCAGACGATATTAAAACGTGGGAGCCGTATAAGAAAACAATATATTTTCTCAATAGGCTTGATAAAACAAACCTGCTTTATTATAAAAAATTCTTGGAAAATCCTGATAAGTATTTTGAAAAAATCTACAACCCAATTGTGCTTATAGATAATAAAATGTTCGTTTATGAAGGAGGAAATCCATCTTATCATAAAGTTGAAAACTGTGATAGATTATCATCAAACTTCATAAATTTTAAAATTCCAGAAGAGATAAAGGATAAAGGAAATGAAGCTATAGATGAGTTTCGAAAATGGTTTAAAGATAATCAGGTGTTATTTACTGAGGATCCTGAGATATTTCAAATGCGAATACATGCAAAATATGGGATATTACAAAGTTTAGAGAAAGTGAATTATAAAAATAGCGGAAATGTTTATAAGGAAAATTTAACGATCACTGAAATAGAAACAAGAATTAACAGTATTCTTTATAATGCATCAGAATATTATAAAAAAGATTTAAAAAGACAAGAAGCAATTAGATTATTTCAAAAGTCAACATATTTAGCGTTTAAGTCAGACCTAATCCCCAATAATAACTCGTCATATAATGATGATGATCTAAAAGTTATTTTAAAAGAGTATTTCTACTTATTTGTTCAACCAATAATTTATTATTTGAGAGAGTACTATAAATCATCATATGGATCAAATATCGATATTGATGAGAAAATATTTGAATATTTAAACTTCAAGAAATGCAAAGTTTGCTATGCTGATAATTTTGAACAACACACACACAACTTAGCTGAAAAGAAAAAAGTATTAATTGAAAAATTTGGCGATTTTGAATTTCCGATAGAACCAACCTTGTTCTTTTTTAAAGAAATCGAAAACTCTGATTTTACACAGGCATTTATTTATTGTATGATTTTTCGTTGTTCTGACAAAGAATTTCAAGTAGATGAGCTTGGGAATTATAAAACATATAAAGCGGAATTTATTGACCGCTCAAACAAATTCTTCTATGTTGACACAAAAATATATGAAGCTGATATTCCTAATATAATTTTATTTCGAAAATATATAACAAATATCCAATATAATAAAAAAACTAAAATTGCTAGTTATAGAACATATTGTTATGAAATATAGTGGGCTGCTTTATTGATGAATATCAGTCACTAGTTCCCATGATAAGCATATATTCGTAAACTTTCTAAACAGTCAAGTTAATCGTTTTTTAATGAATTAGAAACTTTAAGTCTTAGATGTTTTAATAGAGGTATTGAGTAATATTTATCGAAATTACTCAATTAACGTTAAAATTAGTATATAAATATAACCAGTGCAGACAGAATGCACAAGAACTATGTAATTTTGCATCACAAAATAAGATACAAATATGAGTAAAATAAGTTTTAAAAATTTTAGAGGTTTTATCGATTTTCCAGAAATGGAGTTTGATGGAATTACTTTTTTGGTGGGGAAAAATAATGCAGGGAAATCTACAGTTATTAAAGCATTGTTATTAATGGATAACTATTTGAAATCGAAAGATATTAGTTCTTTTTCTTTTACGACCGAAGATGTCAATATTAAATCATTCAAAAATGCAATAAATAGGTTTTCAAAAGATGATTTTATTAAATTTGAATATAAAGTTGCCGGTTATGAATTTGGTTTAGTTGTTAAAGCAAACCCCAATTTGGATGATGATCTCTTAATTGACTTGTCTATAAAAGATGTTAAAGGTGATTATAAAATTCATTTTTATGATTCTGTAACCGAATCTGAACACCTTGGATATTATAATCGTGATTCATGTTGCACACAATCATTAATTAAGGATTTGCGTTCATACAATGAACATCAAGAGGACTATAGTTTAGTTGATGGTTTAAAAAGCATAAACAATGGGTTTAGAGAAGTTTATCATTTTAATACTAAAAGTTTTCATTCCGAAGAAGATCTAAACTATTATAACAGTCAACAACTTGGGTTCAGAGTCTATAATCCACAAAACCGCACAGATTCAGAGATTCAAAATGACATGACTAATTTGGGAAAAATAATTATTTCAATCGACATATTAATTGACAGATTAAAAGAATTTAAATTTGGAATCTTGTATGAGGAGATTTTCTATATCAAAAGCATGACCTCTGTCCAATCAGCCATTTTTAGAATTGATGATAAAGAAAACATAATTGCTCAAGTCGCAAATGCTTATCTGAATCTAGGTATTGATAAACTTGATTTAAAAAAAATAGAAAGCCTTGGAAGTTCTAAAATGGTTAAAAATCCAGTAGCTACATTTGTATTAGACTGGATGTCAAAAGAGAAGTTTGATTTAGGAGAAGATTTTAAGATTGAACGGATTTTAGATGAGGCCTATTTGATATCTATAAAAAAGGATGGTGAATGGATCTCAATATCAGATATGGGATTAGGAGCAATGAGGGTTTTTTGCACATTGTTACTGTCAGCCATTGCATTACATTTGAATAAGGATCAAACGGCAAAGTATTTATTTATTTTTGAAGAACCCGAATTAAACCTACATCCAGACTGGCAAAGTAAACTTGCAGATTTGTTTTATGAGGTAATAAATACTTCTAAAAATAAAGCTGTTAATATTATTTTGGAAACACATTCAGAATATATAATTCGGCGATCTCAGGTGATAGTGGCAGAAAAAAAACTCGAATCAGACACAAATAATAACCCGTTTAATATTTTTTATTTTACTGGTGGGAACGGAAATGAACCTTACCAGATAAAATATGGTGAAGATGGGTTTCTTGAAAACGGATTTGGTCCCGGTTTTTTCGACGAAGCTTCCGCAAATACATTAGAATTATTACGATTGAAAAAAGTAAAACTAAACTAATGATTACAATATATTCTGAAAAAGATATTTTTGAAGATATTGTTCGTTTAAAAGACAAATATCCAAATCTTAATGCCATTTTTAGTAAACATGCTAATTTATGTTTGAATCTTTCAGAGGATGAGTTTTATTCTCATTCCCAAGAAGGATCCATGTTGTTTGAATATATAAAAATGACTGGAAGAAGTCCTGTGGCATTAAAAGATTATTTTGAAGATTTATATGAAAACAATGAAATCATTTTAGAAAAACCAAGATCGCTGTTTTTTTTAAAATTATCGAAAGAAGAAGCAGAATCGTTACAATCTGATTATGGTGTAATTGTTCAGAGTGAATGTTCTATAAATGATTTAATACTAAAAGAAAGTAAAGAAGATACTCTGGAAGAAAGAACAAAATCGACTTGGGGAGGCGTATTTGATTTTACAATGCCACCGATGAACTCGCTTGTTATTAATGATAGATATCTGTTTAAGAATGAAGAACTCAGAAAAAATATTGGGTTAGAGAATGTGATAAAATTATTTGACAAAATTTTGCCTCCAACCCTAGGTGTTGATTTTCATTTGACTATTATATCAGATAAAGATAAAATAAGTGATAATTTTGACGAACAGGATTTAATAAACAGGGTAAAAGGACTTAGATCTTATAATATTCAATTCGAGTTGTTTCTATTAACTAAAGCGTTGCATTCTAGGTTATTACTTAGTAATTATATTTATTCTACATTTGATCCTGGATTGGCAATTTTTTCGAATAGAACTTCTGAAGTAAGAGAAAGAACTAAATATGATATTTGTAGAACTTTTTCTAATATTGGTTCTTTGGGCAAAAGCAAGTATGATATACATGATGCGGATTTGAATGTAATAAAAGGGATAAAGTTAAAGGACATAAAATCAAATAATAGACTAATCAACGACGTCTAAATATTTTCAAGTTCAGTTTGAGTTCACAGATCAATTGTAGCTTTGTATTGTTCTAGTAAAAACAAGTTAAACAAAATATTATGAGTGGATTTGGTGATATGATGATGGACGATGGATTTTCTGACGAAATGGATTATATGGATTCCATGGAGGATAGATGGGAAAGACAATGCGATGAGGACCTTGATAGGCAATTGTATGATGAAAAAATGAAAGAGGACGGGTACGAGTTTTTTAATGGAAGTTATTGGCTTATTTCAGATGTAGATAATTTTTTAGAAGAAGAATCCAAACGGAGAGAAGAAGAAAACTCTAACCTCGATTTTTAATTGTTTTTTTTATGGACATACGCACTGCGTATAAATCAAAATATCACAAATGATTGATGATCAATTTTACACTCCGAGCTCTATTGTCTCAATTCTTAATGCTTCAATTTCAATAAAAGAAGAAAAAAAAATCATTAAGATTAGAGGTGTTTTTTTAAAAACTGGTAATTCTAATTATGGGGGGAGTTTTTATAATCGAATAAAAGATGAAGCTGGGGAAAATTCAATAACATTAATTACTCCAATGTTGTTGCACAATCAGTTGGTTGAAAATAAAACCATCGAATTGAATGGATTTATTACACGAAAATCAAACAAGCAAGGACAAATTGATATTTCTATAAATCTGATAGAGTTGATTTCGCAAAAAGCAAACATTTTTTCAGAAGAGGATATTAAAAAAATTGATCTAATAAATAAGAAAATTCAGATTGGCTTTAAAGATTTAGATGCTCATATAAAAAATTGCATTTTTAACAATAAGCAAATTTCGATACAGATAGTTATTGGAAAATCAAGTATTATAGATAGTGATATTAAAAGGGGATTGGCGGAAGCAACTTCATTATATAAAATAGATTTCCATCGTGTTTCCTTGTCTTCACCTGATGAGATAATGAATAAAATCAATTATCTCGAAACACTCGATACGGATGTGATATGCATTGCACGAGGTGGAGGTGAAAATTTGAATGTTTTTGAATCTATTTCATTGTGCGAACAAATTATTAATAGAAAGAAAATTATAGCTTCTGCTATTGGACATGCCGAAGATGTTACATTATTTGAAAAACTATCTGACAAAAAATTCATCACACCTACTCAATTTGGTAATTACTTAAAGGAAATATATAATAATGCTGTAGAGGAATTGTCTAATTCAAAAGCAAAATTAACCAAAGATATAACCTCACAACTTACGGCAAATTTTGGAAAACAAATTCAGAATTTAAATGAACAACTTCTTGCAACCAAAGAGCTAAGTGAAAAGTCCAAAACGGAATTGATAAAAAATTATTCTGATCAACTTATTAATGCTCAAAATAAGCTCAAATCTTTTGAGGAAATAAATGCAAAGTCTTTGAAAGAAAAAAACGATTTGTATCTAACGGAAGTAGAGAACTATAAAAAACAAATTACTCATCTAAATAATCAATTCTTTCAGAGTGAAAAAATGATGCAACAATCAAACAATCTAGTTACTATTTATCAGAGACAAAAATCAAGCAATTTCTTAAAAGTATTTATCACCATCGTGATTGCATTAATAGTGGGATTAATTATAGGTCTTGCGATACATTAAATATAAAAATAAATCAATTTTTCTTAAAAAATTTGATTTTTTATTTGTAGATTTGATGTGACAAACAAATTATCACAACAGAATAAAATGCAATCCATCAGATGAGCACTAATAAACACGCAACTATTCGATATCATGCTTTAGATCGATGCTTTGGCAATTTTTATAAAATATAATAACCAGTGCAGATAGAATGCACAAGAACAATATAATTTTGCATCACAAAATAAAATACAAATATGATAATATTGTAACTTTGCCTGAAGTTCTTTGAAAAGTCTGCTTAAAAAAATATTGACTCGCGCATGCTGTCCACAAATTGTGGAAATGATTGGCATGACTCCCTTTTGGGTGAATGTATTTTCTTAATAGTAATTTGGATTATTAGATTATATATTTAATCTTTTAATTTACTATTACTATATGTTGATTCTGTTGTTTTTGTTATTTAGTTAGAGCCTGCGGCTGAACTATAAATACAATTAAACCTTGATCCTTTCCTTAATGAATATAAAATAAGCAGATTTTTTCAAAGATTTCTTTAAATATATAATTGAAATGAAAATAGAAAAAAATGACATCTTAGAAATTCGCAAAAAGTTTGAATTAATTCAAACTGAAAGTGATTTTGTGTTATTGCTAGATCAAGCTAATTCTATTTTATATAAAAATGAATATATTTTGCCAATTTCTTTATCTAGACTCAAGTATTATTCTAACCCCGAATATTGCAAGAATAGGTATACTTCTTTCTCAATAAAAAAGAAATCAGGTGGTGAAAGGATAATAAATGCTCCTAGAAAAGGACTTAAAACAGTTCTTAAAACGATAAATTTTGTTCTACAATGTATGTATGAACCAAATAAGGCAGCAACTGGCTTTGTTATTAATAAATCTATAGTGGATAATGCAAAGCTACATTGCGGAAATAGATATGTTTATAACATTGATTTAAAGGACTTTTTTCATAGTTTTGATAGAAATAGAGTCAAAATGGGACTTTTGAACTATCCAATTAATTTGTCAGGAAATAGAGAAAAAATTGCTTTTTTAATTGCTTCGTTATGCACACATCCTATAGAATTAGATGGTGAATTGAAAAATGTATTGCCTCAAGGGAGTCCGGCATCTCCAACTTTAACAAACATATTATGTCAAAACTTGGATAGGCGACTTATCGGTTTAGCTAAAAGATTTGGAGCCAAATATACTCGATATGCTGATGATATTACGTTTTCATCAAATCATAATATTTACAATAACAATGATTTCTTAAATGAATTAAATAGAATAATTGAAGAAGATCAAAGGGATCAGTTACTTTTTCTGGGGTGACATCAGTTTAAGCGAATAATTTTTCTAATCTAAACAGAAAGAATTTAACATCTGAGACCCCTCTTAAATTTGCTCTAAACCCTTTTATTTTTGAATTAAACGATTCTGCATTTGCATTTGTGCTTCTGTTGTCGAAGAAATTTAATATGTTTTCCAGATGATATTCTAGAGAATTTACGGCGGAATTAAATTCTATTATTTTCGACTCAATAACAGATTCTTTCCAATCTGCAAATTGCTTAGCAGCTTGATCTTTTGACTCATTTTTGTAGATATTTCTAAACTTTAAAGTTAGCTTATACGCTTGTTCCAATATTGGATATTCTTTAAATAAGATTTCGCCTCTTTTAAGCTGATTAATTGTCCAATTAGGCTTTGCAACATATAGTAAATAGCGACTTCGTGCTAATAACTCTTTTTGCGTATCACCATTTGAAAACACTTTAGGACAATGTTTTTTTCCGTTTTTCTTTGCCCGTTTAATGGCTCTGTTTTCATTTTCAATCACTTTCCACCTCAACTTAGTCCTTAAATGTTGCATTGCATCCAAAACTAATTTCACAGTATGAAATCTATCTATCACTTTTTTGCAATTTGGAAAACATAGATGTATAGCAAGAGCCATGTTCCTGGCCATATCCATAGTAACCTCTTTGACAATTTGCCTCTTTTCTAAAGATATTCTTTCTAATGCTTCTTGAATTAATTTGGTATGCGTTCCATTTATTATTGCTACTATAGATTTCTTGTTTTTAGTCCCAACATTTTTATTGGTTATAAATGTATATAATTCGCCTTTTGACAAGCTTACTTCGTCAATACTTAATTTGTCTGTTATGTTTTCTGGATATATAAGATATTCATTTGCATGCGGAAGCTGGCCCCAGTCCTTATAGCCGCTTATTTGATGCTTGTAATGTCGTTGAAGTTTATGAGCATCAATCCCGTAATAACTGGCTATGTTTTTCATGGTATCTGGTCGCGTATTCACTTGCATCTTTTAAAAAATCTGATAACTCTTGGGTGAACTTTGAGCCGTCAGCAATAAAAGAATAGTCTCTTTTAATAGTTTTTTTTGATGTCTTATGCCGCCATCTTCGTTTCACAATCTGTAGATAAACAGCTTTCCCTCTGAGTGGAAAATCTTGAATCATCTTGCTTTTAACGAAGTCTTTGAATTCGTATTCAGCTGGTAAATATCCATCAGGGAGGATGTTCTTTTCCTCAAATGTGATTAACCAATATTCTTCTTTGGTTTCTAAACTACAAAGAATTTCATAAGTTGAAATGTCAAAGTGAATTGTAAGTTCTTCTGGAAATAACTGTTGAATCAAATTTTTGTCGATCATTTTAATAATGTTTATTTGTCAAAATTAACAAATTAAATTAATAAACACCCCAGCTTTTTACTTTGACCCGATCAAAGTCTTGTTATTAATCCTGCAAAAACAAGAATGCAAAAGCAAGGTTTTAAACAAGAAGTTACAGGATTGATTGTGAACGAGAAAGTAAATGTAACTCAAAGATATATTAAACAAATACGTATGTGGTTGTATTATTGGGAAAAATATGGATACGAAAAAGCCCAATTAATATTTATTAGGGATTATGATTTTGATAAAGGTCATGTGAAAAAAGGAGCACCTAAAATTGAAAATGTATTGGAAGGGAAACTTGAGTTTTTGCGCATGGTAAAAGGGACAGAAGACTCAACATACCAATCACTCAAAAAAAGACTGGATAAACTTACTTTTAAAACAAGTAATTTAGCTAATCTAATTGATGTGTGGGAAAAAGAAGGAATCGAAAAAGCAATGGAGCTTTTTCCAAAAAACTAAAAATATGAAGTTTCAAATAATTCAATTTCGTGAATACACTAATACAAAGAATGAATTGTTCTTTAATTGTAAGATTTTTCTTGGTTGGTATGGTGGAGTTTGGATTAGTGAGCTTGATTATAAAGAAAAACCATATCTCATCCAGATAACAAATAATGATTTCAACCCAAAGGGAGACTCAAATCTGGACCTATTATTAAAAAAATGGTCCGATGAAAACCCAGAAAGGACCTTAAACTTGGTTGAACCGATTGAAGAAAACTATGTTATTGAAAATAAAGAAGGTAAAAATGGGGCATTTAAAGTGTTAATTCCAAAATTAGAAAAACATATAAATATTAATAATGATCCGCTTCAATCCACAAAAACAAAATATGAGTTAATCGATATAAATCAAATAATTGATAAAACTAAAGCTCAAAATGTTGATGACATAAATCAAAATGGAAGTATGAGTCTAAATGAACTTTTAGGATCCACAAATCCTCAGTGGTACTCAAATAATGATAGATTTAATATTGAATCAAAAACAGAGAGTGATCCTGTCAAAATAGACACTATAATTACTAACGATAATATTGATATTGCCTCCTCAAAAGATGATACTCTGATATCCTCAAAAGAAAAATTTTCTTTTATAAACAACATCATTGATTTGAGTGTAAAAAACAATGTGGATAATAGGACTAGAAAAAAGCTGATAAATTTGATTGAAAACGAAATCAGTAAAACAGAACTTGTTGAAAAAGAAATTATACATAGAGTAATAAGTTTAGAAAGTAAAATCGATACAATTTTTAATCCTGAATTGTTAGATATTTCAAAAAATCATAATGAAGAACATAGTGATTTGAAAAAATATAATGATCCATCTTTTTTATCGAAATTTCTTTTGGAATATAATCAAGATCCAATTTTAAAAATAACATGCCATCTTATAGATCAAAGTGAACTAAATAAAATAAATGAAATTTTGGATGCTAAAGAGTTTAGCTTTGAATCACTATATCGAAAGATTATTTCTTCATTTGTTAATTTGGAGAAAAAACATCCAAATGCTAATTATAAAATAAAAGCATTAATACGGGGTTATTTAACTGGAAAAGACAAAAAGGGAGTATTGACTAATTGGTCTTCCGATAAAATCAGTATTAGTTGGAATTCCTCCGACTTAATCGAATGGACTAAGAAAAACCCTCAAATTCCTCCAAACCCAGATGACGGCTTGACCGCTCAATTAAGTAATTTAGGATTTGAGTTTGATAAGATTACCACTAAATTGTTCAATAATAACATACAGACTTTTTCAGGTTTAGTGCTTTTCTTTAAGCATTTATTTCATATTCGTTTTGATAATTCGTTGAAAAGTATAATTGACATAGTAAACGACAATGAGAATTTTAATAAGGAAATATGTTTTGTTCAAAATAATGAAGAATTTAAATCAAACATCGAACTTTTTACGGATGTTGATAAATTAATACAAGCATACAAAATCATAATAAAACTAATCGTCGAAGTCTCTAAAGAACCTATTTTAGAAAAACCAAATGTGAAGTTGTCTTTTTATGAAAATAATGGGGATATAATATTTTCAATACACCATTTGAATTCTGTCTATCAAAAGTCAATGATAAATACAAAAGAACGTATAGGACAAACATGTTCAAATTTGATAGTTAATCAGATTAATGGAATGTGTGATTTAATTTTAAGCGCAGATTTTGGAGATGAAAATTATGCAACTATTAATTTGTGGGACGGAAAACCACGTGAACATAAACTACTTAATAATTTTACAGGTGTTGAACATAAACTAATATTTAAACGATGATATATCTTATAGATGACAAAAAAGCAAGACAATCCGATGACTATGGTTGGACTGATGATAAATTATTAAATTATTCAGGATATATAACGCTAATATACAGCTATGAAGATATTTCGGATAATAGTTTAAGTGATGAGATTTTTTCAAATGAGAACACCGTATTATTTCATGAATCTTTTTTTGAAAATGTCACGAATTCGACTAATGAATACGTAATTGATTTTAGGGCAAATTTAGATGAATATGCAATTAGTAATACAAATTTCTTATTGGCTATATTTAGTGGAAGTAAAAGTTCTAGGATTCATAATGGCAATGTAATTCATTTGCCTGTTTCTGTACTTTATCAAAACCTTGAAGTTTTTATTCAAAATACGATAGATGGCTATAAAGACTTAAGGTATCTTCTTTTTGGAGAGAATCCAAACATTGAAGAATCATTGCTTGCAAAACTCATTGATGCAAATAACAATATAGATAGTTTGCCAGACTATATTACGATAAAAAAAAATTTATTTATAAGACCGTCAAAAGAATTTATACAAAAACCAGTACAAAATATTGAAGACGAAGACATAAAAACAATTTTTCCGAATATAACTACAGATGCAGATTTTGATGAGAAAATTAAAGACTGGTTGATGGAGAAAGAATATGACAATATTTTTATACCTCTTTGTTTTGGTTCAACCCTGTCAGATTTCAATGGGCTAAGGTTTGCAACTCACATCCGTTGTACTAAAACAATTAATCAATTAAAGCCAATTTTAATCTATAGTTTTGTAGATGTGAAATATATATTAAACAATGAATACTTTGATATATTAAAAACAAGAAATGTTCATTTGATTGATTATAGTAAACTTGCTTTTCATAAAGCAATTGAAATTAAAGATGAACGATTAACAATTCAAGATCTCTTATTTGAAATTAAGAAACTTAGATTAGCACCTCCCGAAAATTATTCAGATAATCATAGTATTGCAAATGAATGGGCTATTTATAGATGGAGTAAAGCTATTGGGTCTATTGATGATGAAATCAAGAATGTTATTAGTAAAGTAGATTCGTTATTGTATTTTAAATATCTTAAAACTATTTATCCTTTCAGCGAAATTAATAATTTCACTAAAAGCCAAATGAAAATTAATTATTCTGGAAATCCAAAGATCCTATATATTGATGATGAAGCTGAAAAAGGTTGGTATGAAATATTTTGTTCAATTATATATGATATTAATGGAATAGACTTTTATTATTTGGATGAGGAATTTAATTCTAAATCACAAGATGAAATTATTAATATTTCAATAGCGAAAATTGTTAAAGAAGATATTGACTTGGTGATTTTAGATTTTAGATTGCATGAATGCGATTTTAATGCTTCAAATGTACAAAATATAACAGGTCTTAGATTGTTGAAAAAAATCAAAGAACTTAATGCAGGGATACAGGTTCTTGTTTTTTCAGCAACAAATAAAGTCTGGAATTTTCAAGCAATACAAGAAGCAGGTGCAGATGTTTTTTTATTAAAGGAATCCCCTGAATTAAGTTCTAACATGAATATCACAATTGAGTCAATAGAACACCTAGTTTCTAATCTGTCAAATTGCCTAGATTTAAAATTTGTCAAGAAGTTTTATGATTCATTTGTGCTTTTAAAGGAAGAGTTACTCCCTAGAAAAAATTGTAAGACTAGCGATCGTCCTTTACCAAAAGTATTTGTAATTGAATATTTAAAATGGCTTGAGTTTTCTATTTTAAATATTTTAACTTCAAAAAGCAAAGAGAAATATGTTGTAAGTTTTTTAATGTTGTTTTCAGTCCTTGAAAATATTGCTACCAGAATAATTGACACTGAAAATCCGGTAAATTCAAATACTAATAAAGATGTAAATATTAATGGGTTTAAATTTAAATTTAGAATTAATGAGAAATTTCTTAAAAAATTCGAAGACAAGAATAAAGATAAGAATTATTCTAAATCTAATAGTGATTACATATCCAAAAAAAAGCAGATTAGATGGGATCAAAAAATTTTTAATACTATTGATTTTTTATCAACTAATAATAATCAAAGTTTCAATATGAATGAAATCAATATTCTTGTAAAAAAGAGAAATGATATAATCCATTCAAACTTAAACACAGGGAAGCCCATCAAAATTGATAAAAATGATATAATTCTATTATTCGAAATAGTTACCAAGAATATTGATAATATAAAATAAAATTGATGCACAACCACTGCACACATCTTATTTACCTTTGCATAAACAATTAAATATTATGAGTATCTTCAATCACTTTCAGAACTTATCACTTACCAACGACCAAACAAAAGCATTGAAACTAGTAAATGACTTTTTGGTTGGAGAGGATGATGTTTTCATCCTTCAGGGTTATGCTGGTAGTGGTAAAACAACTTTATTGAAAGGGATAGTTCAGTATCTTAATAGTATTGAACGCAAATGTCAATTAATGGCGCCTACCGGTAGAGCGGCAAAAGTAATTCGTCAAAAATCTGGTTTTGAAGCAACTACTGTTCATAAAGGTATATATAGTTTTGATTCATTAAATGATATAGATTCTGAAGATTCGGATAGTGATTTGAGTTTTATGTATTATTATAAATTGCGAAATAATTTTGATCTTTGTAATTCAGTTTTAATTGTAGATGAAGCATCCATGTTGTCTGATAAATCTAGCGAAGGAGCATTTTTTAGATTTGGGAGTGGATATTTGTTGAAAGATTTATTTCAATACGCTCAAATAGGGTTTGCTAACGCAAATAATAAAATTATTTTTGTCGGAGATCCTGCTCAATTACCACCAATTGGTATGAATTTCTCGCCTGCGCTGGATAAAAGCTACCTCGTTGATAATTACAATTTAAAAGTTGATGTGGTTGAGTTAAAAGAAGTGAAACGTCAAGATATAAACAATGGAATATTGTATTCTGCAACTAATATCCGAAAATGTTTAACCTCAGGTTTCTTTAATAATTTTGACCTAAAGGAAAATGGAAAAGATATTTTCAACCCTAAATTTGAAAATTTTCTTGATAATTACAAATCCCAAAATGGGTCAAAAGTTATTATTACGTATAAGAACAAAACTGCTTTTGATCTAAATAGGTTTATTCGAAATGATAAATTTGGTGGTGATCTGATAATACAACCAAGTGATGTAGTTATAGTTGGAGGCAATAATTATCGTCTGGGAATAATGAACGGCGAATTTGGTGTTATTGCCAGTGCTGAGCCCATTTGTATTACACGAGAAGTTAGGTTTAATCAAAAAGGCGGGGGAGTGGTTTCAGTATTGCTTTCGTGGAGACTAGTAGATCTGATGATTCCTGATGAGAATGGTGCCAGTAAATCAATTAATGGATACATTCTCGAAAATTTCCTAAATGGAGATAATAACCTTACCATTACTGAGCAGCAAGCCTTATACGTAGATTTTAGAAATAGACATCAAGGTCTAAGGCCAAAAACGGAAATGTTTAAAGATGCAATATTGAAGGACCCATTTTTTAATTGTATTTTGTTGAAATATGGATATGCCGTAACATGTCACAAAGCCCAAGGTGGTGAGTGGGATGCAACTTTTGTCTTTTGGGATAAAAATGAAAATGAGAGTTTTGATTTAAACAATGCTGTGCACACACTGACAGGGAAAAACAATGCTGAGTTTTATAGATGGGCATACACAGCCGTTACTAGAGCTTCTAGAATTTTAAATTGTATTAATCCTCCATATTTTCATTCTTTTTCAAAAATGATGTTTTTAGACAATAATGTAATCAATTCATATCAGGTCTTAACAGGACAAACCCTGCAAGTTGTTGAGATTGAGTTGGATAATGTTCTTGTTGGATTGCTAGAGAAGTTCAATTTACAGGATGCATCAATTGTGATTCAAAACCATTTTTTGAACTTACATTATCATTCTCAGAAGCAAGGAATAGAGATTGTTAAATATCAACGTGTTAGTTATGAAATTAAATGTGTTTTTAACAGAGAAAATGAATATGCCGCTTTTAAGTTTTGGGTGAACGGGAAAGATGAACTCTCAAAAAAATATATGAATTTTCCCACTGAAACAACATCTATGGGGCTTTTTTCGGATATTGAAATGATAATAAATGAAAATAGTTGTATCGTTGTTAACAGAAATACAACCAAAGAGGAACAGGTTGAATTTGATTTTCAATTAGAAGAAGAAAAGCCTTTTTTGAAATTATTATTTAATTTATTAAGGAATGAGATAGAAATACTACACGTCGAAATTTTGGATATTCAACACTACAATTACAGAGAAAGATATACTTTTTTAAGGAAAAATGAGAAAGCTACCATTGATTTCGAGTATGATGGTCAAGGTTTTTTCGGAAGAGTATTCGCCGTTGAAAACAAATGCAATAGTCTAGAATTAGTTAATGAGATTAAATCTGTGACTCAAAAAATTAAAAACTTATAACCATGTCGTTTAAAGAAGTAAAAGAGTTAAGAAACTCCGGAAAATTGGATGAAGCATTACAAATTGCTCAACAAGAGTATGATAATGATCCTGCAAATATATGGAACAAACGTTCTCTTGCTTGGGTTTACTATGATTACCTTAAAGTGTTTTCAGATTTTGAGAGCTACTTGCAATTTAAAGAATATCTTGAAAAGATAAAATCTCTTGAACTTACTGAAGATGAAAAAATGATATTTGACAATTGTGCTTTTCAAATCGGTAAAATTTTGTTTTCAATTGAGTCTAAAGAACCCACTAATTATCAAAAAGTCAATGAGCTGTTTGAAATTATCAAAGATTTTCATTTTACAAGACCTTCAGATTCTTACTCTTATATTTATAAAGCATTTCATAAAGCTCACAAATCATGGCCTAATTTCTTAAATTTTGCAGATTGGTGGGGATTGGAAAATTTTTCTACAAAAGACTACTTGTCAGAGGAATTTAAAGGAAAAAAAATGATGTCAATGGTAGAACAGGCATACAATGCATATTCAAAAAGCTTAATCGAAGGAGAAATTTCTGTATACAATGGAATAATTTTGCCAAAATCAATCAATAAAGAAAAAATACATGATTTTTTGCCTAAATTAGATTTATTAATTGAATCTCATCCAGAATATCAATATCCACCCTATTTTAAAGCGAAATTATTACTTTCAATTGGTGAAAAGGATAATATTATGTCTGCATTCATCCCTTTTGCAAAAAAGAAGAAAAGTGATTTTTGGGTTTGGGACGTAATGGCTGATATTTTTCTATTTGAAGATGAAAGGAAAATTGCTTGTTTGTCTAAAGCTTTGAGTTTAAGGACTCAAGAAGCGTTTTTGATAAATACTCGTCAAAAAATGGCTGAACTTTTAATTCAAAAGGGCTTTTATGTTGAAGCAAAAACTGAGATTGAGAAACTTGTCAAAAGCCGAGAAGATAGCGGATACAAAATTCCCGATCAAGTTCAAAATTGGATTGTCAGTTCTTGGTATGTTTCAGCGAAATCAAATAAAGATAATTCCCAATTTTATAGCAATTATATCATAATAGCTGATGAAATCCTGTATTATGATTTGCCAGAGGAAGTTGTTGCTGTTGAGTTTGTTAATGAGAACAAACAAATGCTTAATTTTGTTAAAGACAAAACAACGTTCGGCTTTTTAAACTACTCTAGTTTTAACGGTACTCCAAAAATAGGGGATTTGCTAAAAGTTAGAATTTTAAAGGTTGGTGACGAAGGATTTTATAAATCATATACAATTTCAAAAGCCGACATAAATACGGAGTCATCTTCCATTCGTAATTTCAGCGGAAAAATTCGTATAAATGGTGGAAATAATTTTGGTTTTGTTGACGATATATATGTTGATTTAAAACTATGTCCAAATATCAATAATAATTCTAGTTGTAGTGGAATTGCTATAATCTCATACAATAAGAAAAAAGATTCTTGGGGATGGAAAGCAATAGAATTGAATGACCAGTAAATAAATAAATATAAATAAATAATAATTTAAAATAAGGAGGTATTATGTCATTGTCAGAGTTATTGAACATTGAAATTGAAAATATACATTTTCAATCAATTAAAGTAAGAGATTCGTTTGTCTCAAAATTTTCCAACTATTATATTGATGAAAATGGATCTGAGAAGAGGGTCTATTTTTCTAATCAAGAAGAAATCCCAAGCAATGTGAGAAAAGAGTCAATTACGGTATTAGATTTTAATGATGAAATTGGTGAAAATGAAAAAGGTATTATGCAATATTCGGAAAAATCATATCGCCATACTGTTGAAACTCGAAATATTTTGAATAATCTAGATCCTATGATTGTTACTAATGGAGCAATTGCTAATATAAAATATTCATTAGTGAAATCAAATCATAATCATCCAGAAAATAATATTAAACAAGGTGAGACTTATGCTGTCATTAAAGAAATGAAATATACAATAGACAATTTGGATATTAAATATCAAGCTATGAGTAAAGCAGGCATTACTTTTAAAGTTTAAACATTCTAAAACTGTTAAATTAATTCAAAATCCAATCCAAATGAAAACAAAAAAAACAATATCTATCCTAATTTTATTAGCAGTAATCATTTCGCTCACATCCTGCGCTCCAGCTAATTATGCACATTCCGAAGCAGGATTCTTTTCCGGAATTTGGCATGGGATTATTTTTGTGTTTTCGTTAATTGGAAAGTTGTTTGGAGCAAATATTGGCCTTTATGCAGAACATAACAGTGGTTTCTTTTATTGGTTAGGATTTATCATTGGCATTGGTGGTCTGAGTGGTGGAGGTTTCTTTTCTCGCCGATGATGATTAGTTTTTTTTAAAAAAAGATGTACACTTTCACCAGAATCTATAAATATTCTAAGCAAAAGCAAATGTCTTTTCTTTCTGTATTAGCTTGCAAGATACTGAATACTTCTTTGACACTTTGTGATATTTTTTGTTTATAATTTTAATGGATAATTTCGTAAATTTGTCCAAAACATAATACTATCCATATTCTTGCCCTACAATGAAATATTATACTGATTATGGCTTTTAACAAAAAATCAGAAAAACTGGGAGGTATAAACTATGAATAATCAAATTATTCCGAGTTCGTTTGTTCAGGATGTGAAATCAATCATTGGGGAAGCTCGAGCACAGGTAGTTCGTAGTGTAGAATTTTATCGAGTTCAGATGTACTGGAAGTTGGGTAAACGAATTTTTGAAGAAGAGCAACAAGGAAAGGAGCGTGCCGATTATGGAACTTATTTAGTGTTTATAAGAAAACTCAGTGTTTCGTAAGAAAACGTCAAATTTGAGGCTTTCGCAGCAACGGATTTTGGGCGTTTACTAGTGTAAATAACCTGAATTCGTTGCAAGAGTAACGAAAAAGTTGGCGTTTTCTTACAAACACTATTTAATCCGAGATTTGGCAGAACAGTTAGAACCCGATTTTGGGAGCGGATTTTCGGTGCGCACTTTAGAACAATCCCGCCAATTTTATCGTGCTTATCCAATTGCGAACGCACTGCGTTCGCAATTGAATTGGACACAATACCGAATGTTGTTACAAATAGAAGATGACTCAAAACGAGAATATTACGAACTTGAAGCCGTTAAAAATGGTTGGACTGGGTGCGAATTGGAACGTCAAATTCATTCAAATTTATATGAACGTCTGCTATTGAGCAACGACAAAGAATCCGTTTTATCAGTGGCACGCAACCAACGAATACCCGAAAATCCACTTGAGATTATGAAAGACCCAATGGTATTGGAATTCTTAGGATTGGAACGAAAACCTCATTATTACGAGAAAGATTTGGAAGGCGCTCTGATTGAGCATTTACAGCAATTTTTACTCGAATTAGGCAACGGATTCTCGTTTGTTGCCCGCCAAAAACGTTTTTTGATTGAAGACGATGAGTTTTTTGCCGATTTGGTTTTCTACAACCGCCTGTTGCGTTGCTTTGTAATTGTTGAAATTAAAACACAAAAAATCACCCACCAAGATATTGGACAATTGCAAATGTATGTGAACTACTTCGACCGCACCGAAAAACTTCCTGGCGAAACGCCTACTATTGGTATTTTGCTATGCACCAGCAAAAACAACGAAATGGTAAAATTGGCACTGCCCAAAGAAAACCAAACCATTTTGGCAAGTCAGTATCAACTCTATTTGCCTTCAGAAAGTCAACTTTTGGCAGAATTGAAAAAAGAGTTGAATAATAAAGAGTTGTGAAAAATACAGAATAAGATGGAGTGAAAATAAAAAACGGATGACGGCTTACAGTTATTTTTCGTTTTTTCTACAATATTTATCATGCAGTATCTGTTTTTTGAATTATATTTGTTGTAATAAATAGTTAGAAGCAATTTAATCACCTATCAAAAAAACTCAAAAAAAACAATGGACAGATACATCACCCAAATTACCGAAGATTTGGCAAAAGCCGAAGCAAATCCGACTCCCGAAACTGACTTTGGGACTTCGTATGAGGATTTTGAAAAACAGATGCTTGAATTTGAAGAGGGGGAAACCGTTTCCGCCAAAGATATGCTGAATGTGAGTTTTGAAGAGTTGCCGCCGGTGGAGATGCTGAATAAAGTTCAGATTCAAAAATTGCTGATCTCTATTTTTAATGCATTATCGGCAAAAGGAACCAACGTTCATGTTCCTGGCGGTGATGCGCCCGTTGAGGTCGTTTATGAAGCTATCAGAGAGATGTTTAAAGATGGATTTAGAGCAATGCCGGGCTGGAATATTGATTTTTGTAGTGGATGGTGTCCTGAGTGCAAATTTGCAGATTATTGTGATAGTTGTGGCAAAACTTGGACGAAAGAAGATTTGGAGAAAGAGAGAAAGAACAGTTAACAGTTAGCAGTGATCAGTTAACAGTTAGCAGTTAACAGTTAACTGAGCGTCCCGAATTTTTACAAAATCTCTCCGCCGCGGCGGATTAAAATTCGGGATGCGCATCGTCGCTTCGCGGTCACTCGTCACTCGTCACTTGTCACCTTTTCTTCTTCTTACATCGTCGCTTTGCGGTCACTCCGTTACTCCGTTACCTTCTTCTCCTATTGCTATCTATTCTTTTTCGAAATCTGCGATCATCTTAAATAATCCGCGTCATCTGCGTTCTATTGCTATCGAATAAAGTTCATTTTGATTTTTGGTTCTCGTTCGGGGGCAACTATTTTGTCTTTGCCATTTTCGACAAGTTTTAAAGTCCAAGCAATATTTTTAGCCAGAATACGCATGGTTTGAACTCCTTCTAAATCCTGAAGGACCTCTTCGGGGGTAGCTCCATGGATAACATTCCAATAATTTGAGGTGGGCATTAACATTTCGGAATAGTTTAAGTAATTATTCAATTGTTCAAAAGTAGTAACTCCACCCGAACGTCGAACGGCAACAATGGAAGCTCCCACTTTATGTCTAAACAGATTGCCATTGGCTGAAGAGACATAGAATGCTCTATCTAAAAAGCATTTAAAATTGGCGCAAATTCCAGCAAAATGAACCGGGGAACCTAGGATTATTCCATCTGCTTCTTTCATTTTTTGAATCCATTCGTTGACTAAATCCCCTTTTTGGATGCATTTTTCGTCTCTGTTTGTGTAACATTTACCACATCCAATACATCCAGTGCTCACGTTGTTGACATGAATAATTTCGGTTGTAATTCCCTCTTTTTCAAGTTCATCGGTGATGATTTTGAGTGAGTGATAGGTGTTTCCGTGGGCTTTTGGACTCCCATTTAATGCAATTACTTTCATATTAGTTGTGTTTTTGTAAATCTAATTTTTAAAAGTTTCTGAAAAAAGCAAACAAGTTATATGCTTGTTTTTGCCAAATTCAAGATGACTACAACGATTTCTTAAGTTATTGAAGTCTTTTCTTGTATCTATTATGTAAGAAACTCAATAAACTGAACTTTTATCCCATTTGGATCCAAAAGGTACATAAAACGGATGGTTGGATTGGGCTGAATTGGTCCTGCGAATATTGGAATCCCTTTTTTATTTATTTCATCCATAAATTCGTCCAAAGAGTTGGTTAGAAATCCCATCGAAATAGTGTTATTTTTATAATCCAATTCTTTCGATTGATCGTAAATTAGTTCAACCTGAGTCTCTCCGGAACCTAAAAAGGCAAGTTCAAATTCTGGTGATATTTTACTTTGTCTAATTAGCGGAAGTCCAACAATTTCTTGATAGAATTTGAGTGATTCTTCCATGTTTTTTACATGCAGGGTTGTCCAACAAAATTTCATAATATTCCTCCTTTTTAAAAACATTTTTTAATAGGTCAAAAATACGAAATTAAATACAATTGAATGATGTTTTTTTTGATGTATTTTTTTTGAATCTCTAATTATTGAGCTCAGGATATAAAAAAGATCAGCTATTGGGTTGCTCTTTTGGGAAGGCTAGTCTGAAAGAATTTTACCACGCCCGCCGCGGTGGAACACAAATTTACACTAATTAGAGTAACCTTTGTCGCTGGTCTGATTACATCAGCCCAATTTCCACGAACCGAAGGACGGCGAAGCCAATTTCCGGAGGGCAGGCGAGTCTAAAAAAAATACTGGTAAATCAGCGACAAACATCAGCGACAAACAAATTCGTGATAATCAGTTGATTTATCAACTTCCGATAATCAAGAAATTCGTGTAAATTCGTGTAATTCGTGGTTGACAAAATACTGGTAAATCAGCGACAAATTAATACATTGTTTCACTTGGACTCGCTTCCCGAAAAAAAGAGCAGCCCAATGGCTGATCGTCTTTTTTCGAGGATCCACGAATTTTTACAAAATCTGTGATTTTTAAAATTCGGGATGCGCATCGTCGCTTCGGGGTTACTCCCGAAATCACAATCCGCCAATTGGCTGATTTATTTTTCGGGACCCGTCACCACTCTTCCTTCAAATTTCTATGCAAAAAATAAAAAAAAGAGGCTGTTTATTTCAAACAGCCTCTTTTTTGAAATTTACAGGAATAATCCTGAAAAAGTATACTTTAATTTCAAAAAACCAGCCTCCCTTTAGGGTTGGGGCAATGCTGAATTTTTGAAGTTTTTCTCGATAAATATTATTTAGCGAAAGCCACAGATCTGGTTTCTCTAATAACGGTAATTTTAATTTGTCCAGGGTAGGTCATTTCGTTTTGAATTTTTCTCGAAAGATCCATGGATATTTGGTTTGCTTGTGCATCGGTTACTCGTTCAGC